>JANMDE010000226.1:0-19049 GCA_031376105.1 Variovorax sp.
GAAGGTCACGCCCAGCGGGTCACGCAGGCAATCCACATCGCATTCAATCGCATCGTTCAAAAATCGATCCAGCAGCACAGGCGAATCATTGCTCACCTGCACGGCTTCTTTCATGTAGCGCTCCAAATCGCGTTGCTCATGCACAATTTCCATGGCGCGGCCACCGAGTACGTAGCTGGGGCGCACAACAAGCGGATAGCCCAAGCTTTGCGCTTTTTCTAGCGCCTCTGGCTCAGTGCGCGCTGTGGCATTGGGCGGCTGTTTAAGGCCGAGCTTGTGCAGCAAGGCAGAGAAACGTTCGCGGTCTTCGGCGGCATCGATCATGTCAGGTGATGTGCCGATGATGGGCACGCCTTCGCGCTCCAAATCTAGGGCGAGCTTCAAGGGCGTTTGCCCGCCGTATTGCACGATCACGCCAAGTGGTTTTTCTTTGTCGACAATTTCCAGCACGTCTTCTAGCGTGAGTGGCTCGAAATACAAGCGGTCACTCGTGTCATAGTCAGTCGACACAGTTTCTGGATTGCAGTTGACCATGATGGTCTCATAGCCATCTTCGCGCATCGCCAAAGCGGCATGCACGCAGCAGTAATCGAACTCAATACCTTGGCCAATGCGGTTGGGCCCGCCGCCAAGCACCATGATTTTTTTCTTCGCCGTGGGCTCGGCTTCGCATTCAGCTACGCCGCCATACGCTGCAACTTCGTAGGTGCTGTACATGTAGGCGGTGTTGGTGGAGAACTCTGCTGCGCAAGTGTCCACGCGCTTGTACACAGGGCGCACACCTTGCGCACGACGCGCTTCGCGCACGGCTTTGTCTGTTGTCTTCAGCAGCTTGGCCAAACGACGGTCAGAGAAACCTTTTTGCTTGAGCTTGAACAGCTCTTGCCTCGAGAGATGCTTCAAGGCATCTGCGCCGCTGGCAGCAGTGTGCTTGTCGATCTCTAATTCGATGTTGATGATTTCTTGAATTTGCACCAAAAACCATTTGTCGATCTTGGTAATGTTGTACACCTCATCGAGCGACCAGCCACTGGCAAAAGCATCGCCAACGTACCAAATGCGCTCAGGGCCAGGCGAGCCCAGTTCTTTCTCCAAGATTTCGCGGTCTTGCGTTTTCTCGTTCATGCCATCCACGCCCACTTCCAAGCCGCGCAGGGCTTTTTGGAAGCTTTCTTGGAAGGTGCGCCCCATCGCCATCACCTCGCCCACAGATTTCATCTGCGTAGTGAGGCGATCATCAGCATCTTTGAATTTCTCAAACGCAAACCGCGGAATTTTCGTGACGACGTAATCAATGCTGGGCTCGAAAGAAGCAGGCGTTGCGCCGCCGGTGATTTCGTTGCGCAATTCGTCAAGCGTGTAGCCGCAAGCGAGCTTTGCAGCCACCTTGGCAATTGGGAACCCCGTAGCTTTCGAAGCCAGAGCAGACGAACGCGACACACGCGGATTCATCTCAATCACCACCATGCGCCCATCTTCTGGGTTGATCGAGAACTGAACGTTCGAGCCGCCGGTGTCCACACCAATCTCGCGCAGCACAGCCAGCGATGCATTACGCAGGATTTGGTATTCCTTGTCTGTCAATGTTTGCGCAGGCGCGACCGTGATCGAATCACCGGTGTGCACGCCCATTGGATCTAAGTTTTCAATCGAGCAAACGATGATGCAGTTGTCGGCCTTGTCGCGCACCACTTCCATCTCATACTCTTTCCAGCCGAGCAGCGATTCTTCAATCAGCAGCTCATTGGTGGGCGAAGCTTCTAAGCCGCGCTTGCAAATCGTCTCGAATTCTTCAGCGTTGTAAGCAATGCCGCCGCCTGTGCCACCCAGCGTGAAGCTGGGGCGGATCACGGTAGGGAAGCCCAGCGTTTTTTGCACAGCCCACGCTTCATCCATTGAATGCGCAATACCGGAACGCGCTGAGCCCAAGCCAATCTTGGTCATCGCGTCTTTGAATTTCAAGCGGTCTTCCGCTTTGTCAATGGCCTCAGGCGTTGCGCCGATCAGCTCAACGGGTTTGCCGGTGGCCGCGCCTTGGTATTTGTCAAGCACACCGTTATGCCACAAATCCAAAGCGCAGTTCAGCGCCGTCTGCCCGCCCATCGTGGGAAGAATGGCATCGGGCTTTTCTTTGGCGATGATTTTCTCAACGGTTTGCCAAGTGATTGGCTCGATGTAAGTCACATCAGCTGTGGCCGGGTCGGTCATGATCGTGGCAGGGTTGCTGTTGATCAAAATGACCTTGTAGCCCTCCTCGCGCAGCGCCTTGCAGGCCTGTACACCGGAGTAATCGAACTCGCAAGCCTGACCAATGATGATCGGGCCCGCGCCGATGATGAGAATGCTTTTTATGTCAGTGCGTTTTGGCATTTTATTTCGCCTCCATCATCGTGATGAAGCGATCAAAGAGATAGCTGATGTCATGCGGCCCGGGCGATGCCTCGGGGTGGCCTTGGAAACAGAAGGCGGGTTTGTCGGTGCGGGCGAGGCCTTGCAGCGTGTTGTCGAACAGGCTGATGTGCGTGGCTCGCAAATTGGCAGGCAAGCTTTTCTCGTCAACAGCGAAGCCGTGGTTTTGGCTGGTGATGCTCACGCGGCCATTGTCTAAATCTTTCACGGGGTGATTCGCACCGTGGTGACCGAATTTCATCTTGAAGGTTTTCGCACCGCTGGCCAAGGCCATGATTTGATGGCCTAGGCAGATGCCGAACGTGGTCACGCCCGCTTCGATGATCTCGCGCGTGGCGGCAATGGCGTAATCGCACGGCTCTGGATCGCCGGGGCCGTTGCTAAGGAACACGCCGCTCGGCTTTAATGCGAGCACGTCTTTGGCAGACGTTTGCGCGGGTACGACGGTGACTTGGCAGCCACGCTCTGCGAGCATACGCAAGATGTTGAATTTCACGCCGAAGTCGAAGGCCACAACGTGGAATTTGGGAGCAATTTGCTCGCCATAGCCCGTGCCTAATTTCCATTCAGTCTGCGTGAACGCATATTTCTCAGACACGCTGACCACTTTGGCTAAATCCAAACCAGCCATCGAAGGCGCGGCTTTGGCAGCGGCAATAGCTTTGTCCACATGCGCTTGCGACACCTCTTCGCCTAGAGCCAATGCAACAATCGCGCCGTTTTGCGCGCCTTGGGTACGCAGATGGCGGGTGAGCTTGCGGGTATCGATACTGGCAATGGCGACGCAGTTTTCGGCAACAAGGTATTGCGACAAAGTTTGCGTCGAACGAAAATTCGATTCGAGCAGCGGCAAGTCTTTGATGATCAAACCGGCAGCAAACACTTTGCGCGATTCAACATCTTCCGGGTTGACGCCGGTGTTGCCAATGTGCGGATAGGTGAGCGTGACGATTTGCTGGCAATAGCTGGGGTCGGTCAAGATTTCTTGATAACCGCTCATCGAGGTGTTAAACACCACTTCGCCAACGGTGTGACCGGGAGCGCCGATAGATTCGCCGATGAAGACTGAGCCGTCAGCCAGAGCCAGGAGGGCGTGGGGATGTTTTCCCTTCAGAGAGGAAAGCACAGGGTCGAACTCCGTTGAAGTTATGCGTACGCCCAGTGCCGCATGTCCACCCATTTGCTTAAGTTTTTAAGCGGGATGAAGACGGTGCTTTTGAGGGGAAATGCTGTTGTGCGCTAGGCAGTACGTGGGTGAATGAATAGCCGTGATTATAGCTGAGAGGGCTATGCAAAAAATGCATATTGCAGCATGGGACGCTGATGAAACACCGTTCAGCTGGTTTGGGATATCACACGCGCCGCTGCGCTGGCGTGCAAACAAATGGCCGCAGCCGCCGCCACATTGAGCGATTCCTGCCCGCCCGGTTGCGCGATGCGCACATACACTTGCGCCATCGCCTCCAAAGCTTCGCTCACGCCCTGCCCTTCATGGCCTAAAGCCCAGTTAATCTGAGCTAAATTGGCAGATTGCCCTTTTGGAATATGGATAGTATGCTCACTTTTTGATAGTGAATAGCTTTCTGCTTGCAACGCATGCAAATACTGTCCACGGTGGCTGCTGGTCACAGCCAGCGGATTTGTTAGTTCGCTCACGGCTTCCAAAGACGCGCCTTCCACGATGCGCAGCGAAAAATGTGCCCCCATGCCAGCGCGCAGTACCTTCGGGCTCCACAGCGCCACCGAGCCTTTGAGTGCAATCACTTGCGCATAGCCAAAAGCAGCCGCGTTGCGCAAGATGCTGCCCGCGTTACCGGGGTCTTGCAGACGATCCAAAATCACCGTTTTCGCGGCAGCATCGACCGTCGTTTCTTTTGGCAAGGAAAGCACCAAACCGATGGCGGCAGGCGACTCCAAGCCACTGATCTCGCGCATGATGGCATCGTCAATCACTATCGTTTTCGTAGCCGACTTAGCACATTCCATAAAGGCTAGCTGCTGATTTCGATCAGAAATCACCGCAATATCAGCCTGCCAGCCCCGGCTTTGTGCCGCATCACACAAATGCTCGCCTTCAATCCACACCCGCCCCGTTTTGCGGTAAGCCGCACCGTCTTGCGCAAGGCGGCGCAGCTCTTTAACGAGCGGGTTGTCGCGGGAGGTAATGATGCTGGGCGGGCTGGTCATGCTGCATGCTCCGCAATAGTTTGCGCCACGGGTGCATAACTCTTGCGATGAATCGGCGTTGCGCCATGCTTCTTGAGCGCGGCCATGTGCACTGCGGTGCCATAGCCTTTATGCGCATCAAAGCCGTATTGCGGATATTGGGCATGCAGCGCGTCGCATTGGCGGTCTCGGGTGACTTTGGCGATGATGGAGGCGGCGGAAATCGCTTGGACGAGTGCATCGCCGCCCACGATGGCCTCGGCCAATATATCAAGCTGTGGAATGCGGTTGCCGTCGATCAGCACTTTGACGGGTTTGAGGCGCAGGCCATTGACGGCGCGTTGCATGGCCAGCATGGTGGCCTGCAAAATGTTCAGGCGATCAATTTCTTCCACATTGGCCTCACCGACGCTCACACACAGCGCCTTGGCATGAATTTCAGCAAACAGCTTTTCTCTGCGCAGAGCAGTGAGTTTTTTAGAATCATTCAAGCCTTTGATGGGGTTCAAATCATCCAAAATCACAGCCGCTGCCACCACATTGCCAGCGAGTGGGCCGCGACCTGCCTCATCCACACCCGCTATCAAACCAGGAGCGTCCCATGCAAAGTCCACCTGGGCGACAGCGGTTTTCTTCTTACGAACCGGTTTGGCGTCTGAGCGCTTTTTGCGCGCCTTTGGCAGAGGCGGCAAGGCCAGCAACTCAGGCTGAGGCGATGACTTGGGCAGGCGTGGCATGGGAGACAACTTGAGCTATGGCTTGGGAGGCGAGCTGCGGCGTGTCGCGCAGCAGCTGTTGATGCAACGCCGTAAAACGCTGCTGCAAAGCGCGTATTTTCTCAGGAGAATCGAGCCAAGCGAGCACCGCATCCGCCAAAGCCTGCGGCGTGGCAGCGCCCTGAAGCAATTCAGGCACAACGAACTCCCCAGACAGAATATTCGGCAGGCCAACCCAGGGCTGCAACTTCTTGCGCCGCATGATGAGCCAGCTCGCCCAATGCATGTTGTAGGCAATCACCATCGGGCGCTTAAACAAAGCCGCTTCCAGCGTGGCTGTGCCGCTGGCCACCAAGGCCACATCGCATGCGGCCAAAGCGGCGTGTGACTGGCCATCGAGCAGCTGCACTTGGTCAGCCACGCCGCATTGCTGCGCGGCGCGTTCAATAGAAGCTTTCAAAGACGGAACGCAAGGCACTATAAATTTGATAGCAAACTTCTTATGTTTTATAAGGGCGAGAGCCTCAAAATACCTTGAAATTAGGTATTTGACCTCGTCCGCACGGCTGCCCGGCAGCAAAGCCACCACGACATCGCTAATCCGCAAACCCAGCTTCGTGCGAGCCGCCGCTTTGTCTGGCTCTAGCGGGATCACGGGCGCGAGCGGATGACCAACATAGGTGGCGGAGATGCCTGCATCGTCGTAGAGCTTTTTCTCAAAAGGAAAGATGCACAGCACATGATCTACCGCTGAGCGGATTTTCTCGATCCGCTCAGGCCGCCATGCCCAAATACTCGGGCTGACAAAATGCGCCGTTTTGATACCGGCGGCCTTCAAATCACGCTCTAAATCAAGATTGAAATCCGGCGCGTCAATGCCGATAAAAATATCAGGTCTCTCGTTCAGCAAGCGCGTTTTGAGCTGATTGCGAATGCCCACCAAGGCACGGTAGTGCCTCAGCACCTCAATATAGCCGCGCACCGCCAGCTTCTCGCTCGGCCACCAAGCCTGCATACCGCGCCGCTGCATTTGTGCGCCGCCAATGCCTACAAACTGCGCATCAGGCCAGCGCGCTTTCAAGCCGTCAAGCAGCAAGCCGCCCAGTAAATCGCCAGAAGCTTCGCCAGCCACGAGGGCAATGCGAAGCGGCTTGGCTGGGCTAGCGGGCATTTCAACGCGCGATGCCACGCGATGCTTGCGCCAGAAAATCACCCATGTGCGACACCTCAGCCGACGCCTCGGGCATCGTGCCCGCCAACGCGGCAATTGCTTGCTTGGCTTGCTCGAAGGTCAGCCCATCGCGATACAAGAGCTTGTGCATTTGCTTGATAGCGACAATTTTCTCAATGCTGTAGCCCCGGCGCTTCAAGCCCACCGCATTGATGCCGCGCACCGCCAGCGGATTGCCATCCACCAGCATATAGGGCGGCACATCTTGCGTGATGGCGCTGGCAAAGCCCACCATCGCTTGCGCTCCAATTTTCACAAACTGATGCACACCCGACAGACCACCCAGCGTCACATAATCGCCCACATGAACATGGCCGGCCAGCGTGGCGTTGTTGGCCAAGACGGTGTGACTACCTACCTCGCAGTCGTGTGCGATGTGCACGTAAGCCATGATCCAGTTGTGATCACCCACGCGCGTGATGCCTGTGTCGCCAGGCGAACCAATGTTCAGAGTGCAAAACTCGCGAATGGTGTTGTGATCGCCAATCTCTAGGCGGCAAGGTTCACCCGCATATTTTTTGTCTTGCGGAATCGCGCCAATTGAGTTGAACTGAAAAATACGGTTGTGTTTGCCAATGCGCGTGTGGCCTTCAATCACCACATGCGCAGCCACCGTGGTGCCTTCATCGATCTGCACATGCGCAGCAATGATGCTGTAGGGCCCCACTGTCACTGAGCTATGCAGTTGTGCCTGTGGGCTAACGATGGCACTGGGGTGAATCCGAGGCTCAGTCATACCTCACCTCACACCTTGCGCATGGTACACATCAAATCGGCTTGAACAGCCAGTTCCTCGCCTACATGTCCAGTGCATTTGAATTTATAAATCCCAGCCTTGTAGCGATCAAGATTTGAGCGAAGGATCAACTGATCACCCGGCTCCACCGGGCGCTTGAAGCGTGTGTTGTCAATGCCAACGAAATAGACCACAACATCAGGATCCACCTCCTGACCCGTCGCATCAAACGCCAACAAAGCCGACACCTGAGCCAACGCCTCCAACATCAACACACCGGGCATCACAGGGCGATGAGGAAAATGGCCCGTGAAGAACGGCTCATTGATGGTCACGTTCTTCAGACCTTTGATCGAGATGCCTTTGTTAATTTCCAACACACGATCTACCAGCAAAAACGGGTAGCGGTGGGGCAGCTTGGCGAGGATTTGGTGGATGTCCATCATGGCTTATTGTCTTCTGGTGTTGCCTTGGAAGGCAAGCGTTTTTCAAGTTCGCGGATACGCTCGCGCAGTTTGTGCAATTGTCGCAGGGTCACGGCATTTTTCTCCCAATCGGCGTTTTTGTCGATTGGAAACATGCCGGTATACAAGCCCGCTTCACTGATGGAGCGGGTGACCGTGGTTGAAGCAGAGATATGAACGTGATCGGCAATCGTCAAATGCCCCAAAATCACCGCGCCTCCTCCTACCGAGCAATACGCGCCAATCGTCGCGCTACCTGCCACGCCAGCATTACCCGCCATCGCGGTGTGACGGCCGATAAGCACGTTGTGGCCAATCTGAATCAGATTGTCAAGCTTCACGCCGTCTTCGATCACCGTGTCATCCAGTGCACCGCGATCAATGCAAGTGTTCGCACCGATTTCCACGTCGTCGCCAATCCGCACCGCACCCAGCTGTTCAATTTTTTCCCAAGATCGGTCTGGCCGCGGCGCAAAGCCAAAGCCGTCTGCGCCAATCACCACGCCGCTATGCAAGATGCAGCGTTTGCCAATCTGGCAACCGTCACTGACAGTGACGCGCGATTTCAATACCGTGCCCGCACCAATCCGTACGCCCCGCCCAATCACACACAAGGGACCCACACTGGCCGAAGGATCAATCTGGGCATCAATATCTACCACCGCACTGGCATGAACACCAGATACTGCCATGTGGGGGGTCTGCTTCGCCCACCACTGCGTTAATTTGGCAAAATACAAATAGGGTTGCTCGGCCACGATCCACGCCGTTTGCTTCGGCAAAATCGCTTCATGCGTTGCAAATATAGCTGGAGAAATGATCACGCAGGCAGCTTGCGTCGCTACCAAAGAAGGCAAATAGCGTTCGTTACTGAGAAAACTGATCTCGGCTTGCGTGGCGCTCGCAAGCGGCGCGATGCGCTCAATTTGGCGAAGTGGATCACCCAACAACTGGCCACCTAAAGCCTGAACCAACACCCCCAAGGCAACAGACATCAAGGGCTCCAGCGCATGAGCGCAGGGATCAGCGGGTGCCCGCAGCATCCAGTGCTTTGATCACACGGTCTGTGATGTCCAAGCGTGGATTGATGTAGGCGGGAGGATCTTGCAAGATCAGATCAAATTTTTCTGCTTCGGCAAACTGCTTGACAATGCGGTTGGCTCGCTCCAGCAGCGCTTGCTGCTCTTCATTTTTACGGGTGTTTTGGTCTTCCAAAAACTCACGACGCTTGCGCTGGAAATCCCGGTCACGTTCAACCAAATTGCGCTGACGTGTGGTGCGAACTGTCTCTGTCAGCGTGAGTGCTTCTCGCTCAAATTTTTCAGATTCAACTCGCAAAGCTTCACCTTGGCTGACCAGCTCTCGCTCACGCTTTGAAAACTCTGTCTCCAGCTTGCTCAGTGCAGCCTTGGCAATGGTTGCCTCGCGAAAGATACGATCCGTGTTGATAAAACCCACCCGAAGCTCCTGCGCAAACGCAGCGGCAGAACTCAAAAGACACAAAGGCATGGCCAGAGCCATCAACCCATTGAACAACCTCGTTTTCATGACAAACTTCTTCAAAATGTAGTACCAACTTGAAACTGCAGTTTCTGGATTTTATCCCCTGACTGCTTGCGAATAGGGTTGGCCAAAGCAAAGCGCAAAGGCCCAACCGGAGAAGTCCAGCTCAAACCCACGCCTGTTGAGGCACGCAGTTCGTTGAAACGATAGGGTTGCCCCTCGGCAAAAACGTTACCTGCATCCAAAAATGCGAACATCCGCAGCGTTCGATCATTGCCGGCGCCGGGGAAAGGCGTTTGCAATTCAACGCTGCCCACCATGCGCTTGGGGCCACCCAAATAGGCACCCGTGATATCGCGCGGGCCCAATGTGCCCTGCTCAAAGCCCCGTACGGTACCTAGGCCGCCGGCGAAAGTGTTCTTAAAAACGGGGTAAGGCGTGCCGCCCAAGCCCTTGCCCCAGCTCAGATCCCCGTTGAAGGCCAACGTGAACTTTTTGTTCAAGGGGAGGTAATACTGGTGCAAATAGCTCGCCCGCATGTACTTGGCATCACCAAATCCAACATCGGCATTGAGCCTGCGCAGGCTACCGCGATTGGGGGCCAAGGCACTGTCGCGCGTGTCATTCGCCCAGCCCACCGAGAAAGGGAAAATTTGGCTCTTGTAACCTGCTTTGCTAGCGAAGGCCAGGTAAGCAGCTGGAATGCTGGTGCCACTGACGATCTGCGTCTGCTCCAAGCCAGCACCAAACGACACTGTATTGTCTTCAGAGAAGGGCACACCGAATCGAATGCTCGCACCTCTGGTGTTGATTCGGTAGTTGGTGATATCTTCGTTTTGAGGGCGTTGGGTTCGGATGAAAAAATCTAAAGCTCGCGAAATACCGTCTTTGGTGAAATAGGGGTCGACCGCGGTCAACACCACCGTGCGGTTGAATTTGGAGGTATTTAGATCGATACCAAGATAATTGCCCGAGCCGAAGACGTTTTCTTGCTGCACCTTAAATTGCAAAGACAATTTATCCGAGCTAGAAAAGCCCGCACCTAGCACCAAATTGCCAGTGGCTTTTTCTTCCACCTTGACATTGACGTCAACTTGATCATTTGAATTCGGGACGTCTGAGGTATCAACATCTACCAACTTGAAATAACCCAAGCGATCGACACGATCCCGTGAGCGCTTGATTTTTTCGCCGTCATACCAGCTGGCTTCAAACTGCCGGAATTCTCGGCGAATCACTTCGTCGCGCGTGCGGTTGTTGCCCGAAATATTGATTTTTCGAACATAAGCGCGGCGCGAAGGATCGCCCACCATGGTGATCACCACCGTGTTATTGACGCGATCAATGTCGGGACGCGCCTGCACTTGGGCGAATGCATAGCCAAAATTGCCAAAATAATCAGTGAATGCCTTAGAGGTTTCAGCTACTTGCTCTGAGTTATAGGCTTGACCTGGCACGATTTTGACCAAGGTTTTGAACTCTTGATCCTTGCCGAGGAAATTCCCCTCGAGCTTCACACCGGCCACAGCAAAACGCGCGCCTTCTGTGATGTTCACCGTGATATCAATGCTCTGTTTATCTGGAGAGATGGCCACTTGGGTCGAATCAATTTTGAATTCGAGGTAGCCGCGGGTCAGGTAATAAGAACGCAGAGTTTCCAAATCGGCGTTGAGCTTGGTGCGCGCATAGCGATCGTTCTTGGTGTACCAAGACAACCAGCCGCCGCTATCGAGGTCAAACAAGCCTTTGAGCGTGCCTTCACTGAACGCCTTCGCACCAACAATATTGATCGATTTGATCTTGGCCACGTCGCCTTCAATCACATTGAAATTCAAGTTCACGCGATTACGGTCAATGGGTGTGACCGTGGTGATCACCTCCGCACCATACAGGCTACGGTTGAGGTACTGACGCTTGAGCTCTTGCTCAGCGCGGTCTGCCAAAGCCTTGTCAAAGGCACGGCCTTCTGCCAAGCCCACCTCTCGCAAAGCTTTGATCAGGGTATCTTTGTCAAATTCCTTCGCGCCCGTGAAACTCACCTCCGAAATCGTGGCTCGCTCTTCCACAATCACGACCACCACGTTGCCTTGCACATCAATACGGATGTCTTTGAAAAGGCCCAGTCCAAAGAGTGAGCGAATCGCCGCCGAGGCTTTATCGTCGTTGTACGTGTCGCCCACTTGGAAGGGCAACGAGACAAAGACCGTGCCGGGCTCGACACGCTGCAAGCCTTCAACGCGAATGTCGCGTACGGTAAACGGGTCAACGGCCCACGCATTTCCGTGCATGGTCCCTGCAAAAAGTGTAGCGCAAAGCGCAGAAACGGCGTGGGCCGAGAGAGTTTTTCGGTGCAAAGTCATAATATCTTGTCGCCTAATGCCCCGCTGTTTTAAAGCAAGGCGAAAGCCACGGTTTTCTCTATCCAAACAATCGGTTCACGTCATTGAACAAGGCCACAGCCATCATGGCCATGAGTACAGCTACCCCGCCGCGTTGAAAGCGTTCTAGCCAAACTTCAGTCACCGGCTTGCCAGTGACTGCCTCCCACAGATAATACATGAGGTGGCCGCCGTCCAAAACGGGCAAGGGCAGCAAATTCAAGACCCCTAAGCTCACGCTGATCAGCGCCAAGAAGATCAGGTATTGCACCAAGCCCAGGCTGGCCGACTTGCCCGCCACATCGGCGATCGTGAGCGGGCCGCTCAGGTTTTTGAGCGATGCTTCGCCAATCACCATCTTGCCCATCATCCGCAGCGTGAGCATGGAGATGTCCCAGGTTTTTTGAGCGCCAAGGCTCAGACCTTCAAAAAAACCATAGCTCACATGGATCATCTGAGGCGACGAGCCGACGAAGGCTTCAATCCGGCCTGAAGCTTTATCACCTTCTTTTTTCACCATCACCAGCACTGGCAACTCCACCGTTCGGCCGCTGCGCTCGATCCGCCATATTCTTTGCACCGCTTTTTCATCTTGCACTGAAGCGCGGATGGCCTCGCGCAACTGACCGCCATCGAGCATCGAGATGCCGTCAATTGACAGCACCCGGTCGCCCTGCTTCAAACCTGCTTTGTCGCCAGCGCCGCCAGCCACCAGTTCGCCCATCACAGGCTGTGTGAGCGGGGCGGCCAGGCCGATCTTGCGGTACATCTGGGCATCCGCTTCGCGAATATTGAGCTGCGTGACAGGCAAGCTGACTTGGCGCATCGACTCTCGCCCCGCCTCGCGCACGCGCAGCGTCAGATCAAAGCGATCCAGCGCAGCGCGCGTGATGTGCCAGCGCAGATCTTCCATGGAGCGAATGAGCTCTGGCTCACGGCCTACTTCGCTGATGGCCACAATCTCGTCGCCCGCTTTGAGGCCGGAAGTGGCTGCCAGCGATGCCGCAGGCGGCTGCGCGATGATCGCCTTGGGCTGCTCAGACCCCATCCAGTTGACCACCGCATAGAGAAACACAGCCAAAAGCAAGTTGGCCACCGGACCTGCCGCCACAATTGCCGCTCGCTTGCGCAGCGGCTGAGCATCAAACGAAACGGCTTGGAGATGCGCTGGCGCGGCCTCGCCTTGCCCCACCATCTTCACATACCCGCCTAAAGGGAAGGCCGCAATCACAAACTCAGTGTCTTGCCCTGGATGCTGCTTTTTCGGCTTCCATTTGAGCAAAGGCTTGCCAAAACCTACTGAAAAACGCGTCACTTGCACGCCGCAAGCCACCGCCACGCGGTAATGCCCATACTCATGGATGGCAATCAAAAGCCCCAAAGCCACCACAAACGCCACAATGGTCAACATACCCATCCCTTTACCACCTGTTTTGCGGCCTCGCGGCTGATCTCGTCCAACCCCAGTAAATCCGCCAAATCATGCGGCTTGGAGGGCACGATGCGTTCAAGAGTTTCCGTGTTGACCTGATGAATCTGGTCAAACCGTATTTTTTCATCCAAAAATGCGGCGACGGCGATTTCATTGGCGGCATTGAGCACCGCGCAAGTACCCTCGGGCGCTTTGAGCGCCTCCCAAGCGAGAAACAAGCCGGGAAAGCGCACTCGGTCTGGCACTTCAAAATTCATAGCGCCCAGCGCAGTGAAATCAAGGGCCTTCGCCCCACTTTCCATGCGCTCAGGCCAAGACAGGCCATATGCGATGGGCACGCGCATATCCGGCGTGCCCAACTGCGCCACCGTGGAAGCGTCTTTGTATTGCACCATCGAATGAATAATTGATTGCGGATGAATCACCACTTCAATCTTCTCGGGCGGCATACCAAACAAATAATGCGCCTCGATCACTTCCAACGCCTTGTTCATCATCGTGGCTGAATCCACAGAAATCTTGCGGCCCATCACCCAGTTTGGATGCGCCACCGCCTGCGCAGGCGTGACATCACGCAAGGTGGCTACATCACGCGTGCGAAACGGCCCGCCCGATGCGGTGAGAATGATTTTCTCCACTCGCGCTTGCCACGTGTTTGCGTCTTCGGGCAGGCTTTGAAAAACGGCAGAGTGTTCGCTGTCAATCGGCAGTAGTTTGCCGCCGCCTCGTTTCACAGCATCCATAAACAAATCGCCGCCGACCACCAGCGCTTCTTTGTTGGCTAGCAACAGGCGCTTACCGGCTCGCGCCGCTGCAAGAGAAGGCGCCAACCCCGCTGCGCCCACGATAGAAGCCATCACCACATCCACTTCGTCGCAAGACGCTATGCTTTCAATAGCAGACTGTGTAGATTCTATAAGGGCGATATGCCCATTTTTCTTTAAAACTGCTTGCAACTGTTGCGCTGCAGCCGAATCGACCATCACGACGCGCTGCGGCTTAAACTGCGCAATCTGCTTGGCCATTTCCTCCACATTGGTTGAGGCAGACAAAGCAAACACCTCAAAGCTGTTCGGATGCCGCGCGATCACATCGAGCGTGTTTTTACCAATGGAACCGGTAGAGCCAAGAATGGTGACGCGCTGCTTTTTCATGCCAAGCATCAAGCCAAGGAATACAACATCATGCCCAGCGGCAACGTGGGCAAGAGCGCGTCAACGCGATCCAGCACACCGCCATGACCGGGCAGCAAGCCACTCGAATCCTTCATGCCTGCGCTGCGTTTAACAAGCGATTCCACCAAATCTCCCACAACACTCATCGCCACCATCAGCAAAGCACCCAGCAGGAGCAGCAGCCAGCCTTGGCCAGCGAGCAATTTGGCATATAGCGAAACCGAATCTGCAAAAGCAGGCTTCCAAAGCGCCCAAGCCAAAGCCATCAGCAAAACCGCCGCCATACCGCCATACACGCCTTCCCAGCTTTTGCCGGGACTGATACGCACAGCCAATTTTCTCTTTCCAAAGCGCCTGCCAGCGAAATACGCACCCACATCCGCCACCCAAACGGTTACCAACAGCGAGAGTAAAAAGTTAATCCCAATCAGCCGCGCCTGCACCACAGCCAGCCAAGCCAGCGAGAGCAGCAACAGCCCCACAGAGACCCGCCACCATTTCGGAATGCGCTGCCAGCCCTCCACGCCCCTCGCAATCAGCCACACGCCCAGCGCAATCCACACCGCTCCTGTGATCAGCCAAAGCATTGGCAACTTCATTGCCGGCCAACCCATTTTCCACATCACCGCGCAAAAACCCAACCCTTCCAGTGCCGTGAGCCAGGCAAGCTTGCCCGCATACCCATTGAGCCGGCCCCATTCCCAGCAAGCCAGTGTGATCAAAATCAAGCTCAGTAACATGAACCACTCCGTTTGCTTTGCGAACAAGGCTGGCAGGAGAATCGCTAGCAGGGCGATGGCTGTGATGACACGTTGCTTGAGCATAGGATTTGCTTGAATAGAAAGGCTTTAAGCAGCCAAAGCCATCGCTGCCAACTTCGACACTTGCGCGGAAGTCTTGCCAAAGCGTCGCTCACGCGCTGCAAAGGCTTGCAATGCAGCGTCCAGCGCAGCATCGTCAAAATCAGGCCACAGTTTGTCGCTGAAAAAAAGCTCGCTGTAGGCACATTGCCAAAGCAGAAAATTACTGATGCGAAATTCACCCCCGGTACGAATCAGCAGATCTGGGTCGCTCACATGTGAAGTGGCCAGCTCTTGATCCAATGCTTGCTCGGTGATGATCTGGCCGCGCGCGGCAACTCGCTGCGCAGCTTGTGCAATGTCCCAGCGGCCACCGTAGTTAAAGCAAACATTCAGTGTGATTTTCGTGTTGCCAGCGGTCAGCTTTTCCGACTGCGCAAAGCCCGCCGCCACGCGCTCAGAGACGCGCGAGCGATCCCCGACAAAGCAAATACGGACACCGCTCTCGTGCAAGGGTTTAACTTCACCCGCCAAAGCCGTGATCAACAAATCCATCAAACCCGAGACCTCTTCTTGCGGGCGATTCCAATTCTCTGAAGAAAAAGCAAACACCGTGAGCACCTTGACACCACGATCCGCGCACGCACGCACACAGCGGCGCAGCGATTCCACGCCCTGGCGATGCCCAGCCACGCGTGGCAAATAGCGCTGGTTGGCCCAACGCCCGTTGCCGTCCATGACGATGGCGATATGCTGTGGAATGGTCATTCTGCTATTAAAAAATGAGCTAACAATCGATGTTTTATAAGGGCGAGAAGGCTAAATTATTCTGCATCCGGCTTTAGATCGCCAAAATCTCTTTCTCTTTATCGCTCACCATACGATCAACTTCCATGATGTATCTATCGGTGGTCTTTTGCGTTTCAGCATCTGAGCGCTTTTGCTCATCTTCCGACGCAAGCTTGTCTTTCACCAGCTTTTTGACGCCCTCGATTGCATCGCGGCGCAGATTGCGGACCGCGATTTTGGCGTTTTCGCCGTCGTTGCGCACCAGTTTTGTCATTTCCTTGCGGCGCTCTTCGCTCATCGCAGGCATCGGCACACGAATCAAATCTCCCATCGACATTGGGTTCACACCCAAATCGCTGTCGCGAATGGCTTTTTCAATTTTTGCGCCCAGACCCTTTTCCCAAGGCTGCACGCTGATCGTACGATTGTCTAGCAAAGTCACGCTTGCCACTTGATTCAGTGGCGTGAGGTTGCCATAGTAGTCCACCATGATCGAGTCCAGAATCGCTGGATTGGCGCGCCCAGTGCGGATTTTTCCAAGGTTGTGCTTCAGCGCTTCTATGGACTGCGCCATTTTGGTTTCAGAATTTTTTTTAATATCTGCAATGCTCATAATGACTCCTTCAAAATCCTTTTCGCAACGTCAAGCTTTGATTTCATATTTCATACGTGCACCAATGTGCCTTCATCTTCACCCATCACGACGCGCTTCAAGCCACCGGGTTTGAAGATGGAAAACACCCGAATCGGCAGTTTCTGGTCACGGCACAGCGCAAACGCCGCTGCGTCCATCACACCCAGATTCTGCTGCATCGCGGTGTCAAAGCTCAGTTTGGCATAGCGCGTGGCGGTCGGGTCGATTTTCGGGTCTGCGGTGTACACGCCGTCAACTTTCGTAGCTTTCAAGACAATTTCCGCACCAATCTCTGCGCCGCGCAAGGCAGCTGCAGTATCGGTGGTGAAAAATGGGTTGCCCGTTCCCGCAGCGAAAACGACCACTTTGCCCTCCTCCAAATACTGCAACGCTTTAGGGCGCACATAAGGCTCCACCACTTGGTCAATATTGATCGCACTCATCACGCGCGCCACCATGCCCGCGTTGTTCATCGTGTCAGCCAGCGCCAGCGCGTTCATCACGGTGGCCAGCATGCCCATGTAATCGGCTGTAGCGCGATCCATGCCCACAGCGCCTCCCGCCACACCCCGAAAAATATTACCGCCACCAATCACAATCGCCACTTGCACGCCCAACTCGGTGACTTCCTTGATTTCTTGCACCATGCGCACAATGGTGGCGCGGTTGATGCCAAAAGCATCATCACCCATCAACGCTTCGCCAGAGAGTTTGAGCAAAATGCGTTTGTGAACGGGCTGGGACATGGGCGATTTCCTTTATTTTTGGTTGATTGCGGCTAAACCCATTGATTATCGGTGATTTGCGATGGGAATCTGCGCCTAGATGGCCCCATTCCACACGCTGCCGGCGGCAGATCATCCATCCCCCACTAGCGCCGTTTCGACCTTATTTTGAGCTATGCTGGATACCACTTACCCCATCAATGCAGGAGCAACAACAACGCATGGGCATTTTCGCTTCGCCAGCGGCATCGCTGCAGCGCCTGTTCTTCGGATGCGTTTTTGGCATTGTTTTGGCATGCCATCCGGCGTGGGCGCAACCCAGTTTGCCAAGCTTGTTCGAAAGCAGTCGCCTGCTGAGCCTGCCTGAACCGATGCGCATGGCCACTGTGCCTGTGGCCGCTTATCCTCCCGGCGAAGTCACCCCTCTTGTGTTGCAAAAGGCCATTTTTTCCCCTTGGCAACAGGGTATGGCCTTGCCGACGTCTTCTCAGCAAGATGTTTGGCTCCGCTTGGCATTGCCTGTGACGGCCAGCGCTCAGGCGTGGATGCTGCGTATTCCTCGCGGTTTTTTAGAGCAAGCGACACTGTTCCAAGCCAGCTCGACTGGCAACAACGCATGGCAGACCCAAGAAGCCGGCCTGAATCTGCCCAACAGCAGCTGGCCCATGCGTACCCACGAACCCGTTTTTGCGCTGAGCACGCGCAGCGATCAAATTCAAATCGTTTTTCTGCGCCTGCAAAATAGTCAGCCCGTCACCGAAAACATACAGCTGATTCATAGCGCAGATTTTGCGGATGGTGCCAGCCGGGTAGGCGTGTTGCATGGCCTGATTTTGGGTGTTTTCATCATTTTGACTCTCATCAGCGGCATCAGTGCGTTCACACATCGCAGCGCCCATTTTGCTTGGTTCGCGCTGTTGTGTTTCAGCATGCTGCTCTCGCAGCTCACAGTGGCCGGCTTCATGACCATCCGAGTTTGGTCAGATTCGGTATATCTCGCAAAAGCCATGGGCTGGGTTCTGCCCTTGTTAACGCTGGCAGCTTTGGCGCGCTTTAGCTTGGTGGTCAGCTATGCCAAAGATCTGTCCACACCCATCTTTATGGCACTTTGGCTTTTGATTGCCGCCAGCCTAGTGCTCGCGCTGGGTGTGCTGGTGTTTCCAACGGGATTTCCGCGTCTTTTACTCAATGTTTTTTATGCGGCGGGCATGGCCTTGATTTTCGGTTCATTGGCTTGGATTGCATGGCGTTCCCAATATTGGCTGTGGCAAGTGGCGGCCAGCATCGTTCCGCTGATGCTAACTGTCCTGGCGAGATTAGCTTACAACTTAGGCTGGGTCGCACATGTTGAGCTCGCCTTGCTGGCGGGTGTGATCACGGCCAGCCTGGGCTTGATCCTGATCTATGCCGCATTGTTACTCCATCAGCGCGAACGACATTCTTTGAGCCAGCGCGAACGAGCCTTAGAGACGCGCGATGCAGCCACTGGCTTGTTCACTGAACAAATCGCCCTAGCGCGGCTACCCCAACTTATTTTGCGGAGCACACGGTTTGAACGCCCTTGCGGTGCTATTTTGGTGCGTTGGCTGGACTTTGACCGCGTGATGCAGTCAGGCACGGCGACCGATCGCGGAAGGATTTTTTCGCATTTGGGTAACCGTTTAAATCGCTTGGCTCGCGACATCGATACTGTTTCCCGCGTGGGCGATGATTTGTTTCTCTTCTTGGTAGAAGCGCCCGTTCGCCGTGAAGATTTGAATGCTCTGGCTAGCCATATCATCAGTACCTGCATGCGATCTTCTGCCATGATGCCTGACAACACAGGTTTTGACCTGCATCTGGCCATTTGGATATCCACAGACATCGACATGACAGCGACCGATGTCATGGA
>JANMDE010000228.1:0-7355 GCA_031376105.1 Variovorax sp.
AATCGGTTGCTGTGGATTCGGACATGATGTAGACGGCTAAAGAGGTAACGCAGACAAAACAGAAAAGAAGAAGAAAACACAGAATTAGATTCAGGTTTCACTGTTGGCGTTACCTGGTATTTGAATAAGGCTCACCAGGAGGGGCGGGGCGGCTGCCCCTTCAAATTCGGGGGCTGTTGCTAGAGAAATAGGCGCGCGCGGCCACTACGTCGCGGGCGATGCCTTGCGTGAGGTCATCGAGGCCGTCGTATTTGAGTTCTTCGTGCAATTTATGTAGGAGTTCCACGCTGATGATTTTACCGTAGCCGTGCTCAGCGCTTAAGGTCGTTGGCCAGTCGAGGATATGCGTTTCGAGCAACACGCGGCCGCCGTTCACATCATTGGCATCTAGAGAAGGGCGAATGCCCAGATTTGCCACGCCATCGAGTGCCTGCTCGCCCAAGCCATGCACGCGCACGCAGAAGATGCCGCTTGCGGCGCTCTTCCAAGCGTGTGTCTTGGAGGAAAAACGCAAATTTAGAGTCCGAAAACCGCCGGGCAGGTCTGAATCCTTGCCCAACTCTCGCCCGAGTTTGCGGCCATGCACCACATGCCCGCTGATGCTGTAAGGCCGCCCGAGCAGCTTCGCAGCATCTTGCATGCGGCCTTTGCTCAGCGCCTCGCGCACGGCAGAGCTAGAAACGCGCAGGCCATGCACTTCGTAGCTTTGCATCCGCGCCACATCAAAGCCTTTGCGCTGCCCGTGCGCATCCAAAGTGGCGTAATCGCCTGCGCGCTTCGCGCCAAAGCGAAAATCATCGCCAACGAGCACGTATTTCGCATTCAAACCATTCACCAAGACATCGTCAATGAAGGCCTGCGGCGACAAGCTGGCCAGCGCGGCGTTGAAAGGCAGGATCACGGCCTGATCCACGCCGCAGCGTTCTAGTTCGGTGAGTTTGTCGCGCAAGGTGGCGATGCGGGTGGGCGCAAGCTCGGGTTTGCCAGCCAACGCGGCAAAATAATCTCGCGGATGCGGCTCAAAGCTTAAGACGCAACTGGGCACATCGCGGTGGGCCGCTTCTGAGCGCAGCAGGGCAATCATGGCCTGATGGCCGCGGTGCACACCGTCAAAATTGCCGATGGTCAGAGCGCAAGCGGGCGCGATATCAGGATGCTTAAAGCCGCGAATAACGTTCATGAAAGCCAAGATTCTCTATCAATTTGATAGCACATTACGCATATTCTATAAGGGCGAGTGCGGGTTTTTGGTCATAAAAAGTGCATAGAATTGCTGTATATTGTGACTGAAGACGGTTAGGTGCTTTTTCTGGTTTTAGTTTTTACTGCTGGAGGTGCGTTTTGAAGGTCTTGAAGTTATCGGCTCAAGGGCTGCCACAAAGCTGGATCAGTATGCAGCAAGCGGTGATCCACTACGCTTCCGATGAGGTGCGTTGGGAAGTGGGCGAACGTGTGGCCACATTTCATGGCGGCCACAATGCCATCACCGGCCAGCAAAGCATCATTCACATCAGCTCCATCGTTGGCACCAAAGGCGTGCCCGGCATCAACCCCTTTGACCTGCGCCCCGGCCTCACCAACAGCAAACTCTTCGTGCGTGATCGCAACATCTGCGCCTATTGCGGCGTGGATTGCAGTGGTCACAAAGAAGATGAGCTGACTCGTGAACACATCATCCCCTATGCCTTGGGCGGCCAAGACAATTGGATGAACGTCGTCACCGCCTGCAAAAGCTGCAACCACCGCAAAGCCGCCCGCACGCCCGAACAAGCGCATATGCCCTTGCTTTACGCGCCGTATGTGCCCAGCCTGTGGGAAGATTTCATTTTGCGCAATCGCCGCATTTTGGCCGATCAGATGGAGTTTCTGATGGCGCATTTGCCGAAGTCATCAAGGCTATACACCTAAGGCGGTAGCCCTGTGGCACTCACGCCGCAGGTCACGATAAAGTCGAGCCGATTGGGAGACGTCGTGGGCGGCGTCGCGCCAGGAATGCCGCTATTGAGCAAGGGTATCGTGATGCCACCAGCGCTCTGCAGTGCAATGATCGTCAGAGACGGGGGGCCGGGACACTGCGAAGTGCTACCCCCCGGCACGACACAGGTCACCGACGTGCAGATTAAACCGGCACTAGGCGGCGGGTCGCGCAAGACCGCATTCGCCAAACTTAGCCCGGTTGTGTTTCCTGTGTTGGCCACAGTGATCGTGTAATTAAACGTTGTGCCAGCCACAATGGAAGTGGGTGAAGTGATCCCATTGGTTTTACTGATGGCCAACGGCACCGAGCCTATCACCCTCACGTCTTCTTGCGGGAAACTGCCCCCAGCGTAGTTGCTCCCCACCACCGTGGTGCCGTTGCCAAACGTACTGGTGCCGGTAGGCGATACCGTGGTGGCGGCTGCCGTTCTGAAAGGATCTAGGAAACTCAGTGTGACGGAGTTTTGGTAAGGGAATGCCAGCGTGGGCGTGATCCCGCCGCCATTGATCGTGACGGTGATTGTGAACGTCACCGTCCCGCTGGAAGGCACGATGAACGATATGGCGGTGGAGGACGTGCCCGGTGTGCCGATGGTCACGGTTTGTGTGCCAGAGCCGGTCGTTGGCGATGCTGGCCCTGCGGCGCCAGCGCTGTAGCCCAGAGGGATGTTGGTGGCAGCATATTGAAAAGGCGACTGCAGTGTATCGACCAAGGTCGCGCCAATCGCTGTACCGGGCCCGGCATTTGACAGCGTGATCACGTACACGGCGGTGTTGGTGGTCGGGAAGGTCACAAAGGGAGTCGTTGTGGTTTTACTCACAGAGACACTGGGCAGGCAATTGTTCGGTAACGAAGGCGATGTGGGTGAAAACTGAACGGTCCCAGAGGCGCCACCGCCTGAGCCTGAGCCGTAGGTATTGAACGTCGCTGTACTGGCTAGGGGAAAGGTCGCGCCAGAAGCGCCACCCGCAAAGGTCACCGTTGTCACTGCCGAAATATTGTTGGAAAACACCACGGACCCTCCACCGCCGCCGCCAGCGGGGCCCTGTGTTTCATTTGTTTGCAATTGCGGCGCAGCGGCGACACCGCCAGACCCTGACCAACCCGTGTTGCCGCCCTGGCCTGCGTTGGCGCGTATGGTGAGTGCTGGATTCGTCGTGCTTGTGAGGACAACGATCGTTCCGCCTGCGCCGCCTCCGCCCGCTGCATCTCGGCCGCCTGGCAGGCCGTTTTGGCCGTTGGCCAAAAGGGTGCCGCTCCCGCTGATTGTGCCAGCCCGAATGAAAATGATGCCGCCACCGTTGCCACCAGCTGCTTGCGGAATTGTATTGTTGTCACAAGCATTGTTGTTATCGCCCGCCCCTCCGCCGCCGCCCATGATGAGGCGATCAATTGAGGAAATCAGCGTTCCTCCGCCGAGCCCGCCCACCGCGCGTGCACCATCACCGTTACACGCATTGAAAGGATTTGGGTTGCCGCCACCAAAAGCAACGCATGTTCCCCCATTGTTGTAGAAGGCGAACGAGTTTCCACCCAACCCGCCCTGCCCCACGTTTGAACCACCGCCACCGCCAGCGTTGTGCTGTGTGCCGCCGCCGCCAGCGTTGCCTGGCGCGCCCCGTGCGAGAAAACCGCCGGTCCCACCAGCATAGCCACTGCTCCCTAGGTCGGTGAAGGCATACGGCCTTGCTAAAGTTCCCGCAGTGCCAGCCGCATTCCTAATTAAGCGCGGCGTACCTGCGATGCCCTCACCTTTGGACGCACCGACGTTATTTGCGTCGCCATCATTACAAAATGCTGTTGTACCGGCGGCAAACGCTGCACCGACATAGTCAACGGTCGTTCCAGAATTGTCATAGTAGTTGGGCCAGCCGCCGCCGCCGCGAAAACCAAATGCGCTGGCATCGATGATGGTGGTTCCCACCCCCATGTTAAGGTTGCCAGCCACATCAATGACCCACACACCACCGGTTTCGCCATTCCACGCTGGCGGAGAAAGCGTGCCCGCCAAAGTGACTGCCGAGAACTGCGGCACTCGAATCACCTGAAATCGCCGATTGCCGTTTTCTGTGGTGCCAGTGCCCCCGCTGGGTGCAGCGCGCGTATAAGCGAAGCTCAGGGGTGAATCGATGACCAAGACGTTTGTAGCAAAAGAAATAACACGCCGAAACTCATACCGCCCAGCGTTGTTGAGATTGGTCCAACCGCGCCCTGTGCTTCCGTCGCCGTAAGCAATGCTGTTGCCATTGTTGTATTGCGCATCTTGCATTTGGATGATCATCACGAGATCACCCTGAGAAAGAGGGGTCGTGCCAGCGCCTGCACCAACAAGAATCGCCCCCAGAGAAATGGATGTAGTACCAACAGCCGCGGTGGCCGCTCCGGGATAGTAGGACGGAGCCGAATAGGTGATGCCATCTTTGCCCGGCGCAGCGCAGCTGGCAGGTTGCGCGAGCGCTGCGTGGCTGCACAACAAAAATGCAAAAAAGATCAGGATCGGACGCAACATTGAGATGAGATACAAAAACTAACAGATCGGGTATTGTCTCGCAAAAAGGCTCCGCATCGCTAGAGCCGGACGACACTGTGGCACAACAGGCACTCACTCGTGCAATAAGGCGTGTTTTTGCAGTGTGTCCAGCCCCTAAAGGTGCGGCTACTTATTCCCATTGGCGCGCTGTCAAGCCCTCAATCATGCAATTCCAGCAAGCTTAAGCGCCCCTGCGCAGCAGGCCAAGTGCGGCCCACGAGTTTTTGGCCATTGAATTCTGAGCTGATGCTGCGCTGAGCGCCGGTAGGCAGTTTGATTTTTGAGGCGGCCAGGCCTGCGCCCGTGCCTCGTGCGATACCGGGGGGCGGTGTGATGCCATCGAAATTGAGCTTATCGCGGTCGGCGTCAAAGTAGCCGCGTGGCCGAGTGAAATTGACGATACTGCCGGCATCCTTGTCGGCGTCTGCGATGCGCTCGGCGCGTAGGTGCAGAACGCTGCTGGAACGTGCAAAGGCGCTGCGATACATGTGCAAGGTGGCGTAGCCTGGGGCTAAGATGACAAATTCATAGCTGGCGCTGGGTTTTGCGGTGAAAGGGCCCCATTGGCCATCTGCAGCAGTGGTTTTGCGGTGTACGGCTTGGCCAGCGCGCTCACCTGTCGCTGTCGTTTCAAAGATTTCTACGGTTGCCGCGTTGACCGGCAAATTATTCACAAAACCGCCGGTGGTGGGGTTGTTGCTGTCCACACCCAAGCCGGTGACGCGGCCATTGAGAACGATACTCGCTTCTGGCGAAAAGTCTGTGGTGCTCGGTGCTTTGCCGGTGATGAAGCGATACGCGGCATCAAATGCGGCGGGGCCGTAGGAGGTTTCGCGGTGATCGATGCGCGGGATGACCACGTTGGTTGCGCCTTTGAGCTCGGGGCCAGCGAAGGTGACGAAGGTGGGTGTGCCTTTTTGACCAATCCACAAGCCATCGGGCTGGGCGAATTTGTCGTTGTTATCGGAGCGGATCGTCATCCATTTCACGGGGCCAGTCACTTCATCGCCAGCGGCATTTTTTGGTGCGTTGAGTGATTTGAGGAAGGGGCCGGTGCCGGAGAATTCACTGCCTTCGCGGAAACCGGGAATCGCCCACACGCCGTGATTGGGCGTGCCGCCCAAAATCGCGTGGCTGACTTTGGCTGCACCGCCGCCGTTTTGAATGTAGTTGCGCACGGCATAGCCACCGCGCGAATTGGCCATGAGCACAACTTGCCTCGCGCCTGTGGCCGCCAGCACTTTGTCGACTTCTGCGCTCAAGAATGCCATTTGCTCCGAGGTGGAGGTGCGCCCGGCTTGGGGCTTGCTGTCGTCATCCCGCGAGAGCGGATACGGCACGTCAATCGCATGCAAGCGCTCACGCGGCCAGCCATTCGATTCAAATCGCCATTGCGTGGTGAGCCAAAGCGCAGCGGTGTCGCCATTGCCATGAACGAAGAGGATGGGTGGCATGTCGGTACGAGAACCGCCGAAGTTCGCGCAAGCAGAAACAACCAGCGCAGCAGCCAAGGCCGCTCCTTGTAGTAGATAGCGGCGCAGCAGTTTCATGCTGATTCTCCTGGAGGGTTAAGCAAATACGCCTCGGCGGTCAGGCAAATACGCCTGCAGTGTCTTGCATGCGAGAAGAGACTTCACCGATATGGTGCATCGTGTCGCCAAAGCTCATCTCCAACTGTGTGAGCGTTTTGAAATAGTGGCTCACGATGTATTCATCGGTCACGCCAATACCGCCATGCAGCTGTACGCATTGCTGGCCCACGAAGCGCATGCTCATGCCCAGTTGCACTTTGGCTTGCGCAGCGGCGCGGCTGCGCTCCGGCGCGGGGCTGCCTAGCTTCATATTGACAAAATAGCTCATGGAGCGAGCCAATTCGAGCTGCATCTTCACGTCGGCAATGCGGTGGCGCAGGGCTTGGAAGGTGGACAAAGTGGCATTGAACTGCTTGCGGGTGTTCATGTAATCGGCTGTCACGGCGATGGTCTTGTCCATCACCCCCACGGCATAAGCGCAGGTGGTAGCAATCCCGCAGTCGGTGGCCAATTGCAGAGCCGTGGTGCCATCCAAGGTGATGAGCTGGGCAGGCGCGTTGGTGAGGATCACGTCGGCTGCGCGCGAGCCGTCTTGGCAGCCGTAGCCATTTGTGGACACGCCGCTGGCAGAGCGTTCGACCAAGAAGAGGGCTAGCTGGCCGTCCAGCATGGCAGGCACGATAAAAGCATCTGCATGATCACCGATGCTCACTATGTTTTTAGTAGCAGACAATGTATATTCCGTCAGGGCGAGTGTGGCTTTTGCATCACATTTTATAATGTCGTAGCGCGCCTTGCGCTCTTGGCTCGCGAGTACCACGATTTTCTCGCCAGAGGCTATTGCGGGCAACCAAGCTTGCTTGAGTGAATCGGGTGCAAAGTTTTCAAGCAACACGCTACACATCAGTGTCTGGGCGAGTGGCTCCAACGCAATCCCGCGCCCAAGCTCCTCCATCACGACCATGCATTCCACCGGCCCCATGCCCATCCCGCCGTGGGTGTCGCTGATGCACAGCCCTGTGAGCCCCAGTTCTGCCAGGGATGCGTAGGCTGATCGGTCAAAGCCGCCCTGGGCGACGATAGCTTTGCGATGCTCGAAGGTATAGACCTTGTCAATAAAGCGGCGAACTGCATCGCGCAACGATTCGTGATCTTCAGTAAATTCAAAATCCATAGTGCACTCTTAAAAATGAATACCAAAAAACCGGACGAAAAAGGCGCAAAAGTTACGCAAAAGACGCAAAAAAGACAATAAGAAAGAAAAAGGTGAAATCCAGAAAGCGCAAGAACTTGCGTTCTAACTTTAGTTTTTCTG
>JANMDE010000229.1:0-9322 GCA_031376105.1 Variovorax sp.
AGTTTTGCCTCTAAAAACTCAAGCCCCCGCCCGCGAAACACAGCCAGCGCCCGATGCGATGGCACTTTGGCAATCGGCTCACTGTATTCAAAATAATCGCGGAATTTAGCGATTTCCGTATCGTTCTCGTTCTTCCCCTCAATCAGCTTGGAAGAAAATTCCGCGCTGCTCCAAAGCCATTCACGCAAGCTCTGCACGAGGCCAGCATCTTCCGCCCAACGCTCGCTCAAAATATCGCGCACCCCATCCAGCACAGCCTGCGCATTGGAAAAATCCCCACCCTCCACGCTGCCCGCAGGCCGAATGAAGCTTTCCGCCTCTGCCAAAGGATTCAGGCTCGGATCGCCAAACAACTTGTCGGCCAGCGGCTCAATACCCGCCTCTCGCGCAATCATTCCCTTGGTGCGGCGCTTTTGTTTGTAGGGCAAATACAGGTCTTCCAGCTCTTGCTTCGTGGGCGCGTTCGAGATAGCGGTATGCAGATCGGGCGTGAGCTTGCCCTGGCTCTCGATGTTTTTCAGAATCGCTTCGCGCCTCTCAGCCATCTCGCGCAGATAGCCTAAGCGGAATTCCAGCTCACGCAGCTGAATATCATCGAGCCCCTCGGTGGCCTCTTTGCGATAGCGCGCAACGAAGGGCACAGTAGCCCCGCCATCGAGCAAATCCACCGCCGCCTTCACCTGCGATTCCCGCACCTTGATTTCCAAGGCAATCTGACTCACGATACTTTGCTTCAAAATTCACCTATCCAGTTGCATTCACCGAAGCGCGTGAGTGTGCCACGGCGCTGGCTTGGGCGTTGCCCTCTAAACAGAATTTTTCCTATTCGAGGCTTTTCAAGCCCCTAAAAACCAAGCTATAATTGCGGGCTACGCTGTGAAAAACTGAGGAGTTTTACCAGCGCAGAAGTGGGACCTTAGCTCAGTTGGTAGAGCAGCGGACTTTTAATCCGTTTGTCGTGGGTTCGACCCCCGCAGGTCCCACCAAAACACTCTAGCCCTGTAGCCCTTGCGGTTACAGGGCTTTTTGCTATTCTATTGGTAGCAAATAGTGGGGCTTAAGCAGCTTTGGCTTCAGGGTTTGTTCGAGATTTCTTAGCCATACTCAGCATGTAAATTGAGCAAGCAGTCAACCTCGCCATCTCACCCAATTTGATATGAAATTTGATTGAAATGCTAGCCATGCAATCCACTCAGCAACACCTGAACATTCATCCCGAAGTCGCACAGGCCTTGGCGCAAGGCAAGCCAGTGGTCGCGCTGGAATCCACCATCATCGCGCATGGCATGCCCTATCCGCAGAATGTGCAGACCGCGCTCGAAGTAGAAGCGGTGATCCGCGCGCATGGCGCAGTGCCTGCCACGATTGCTGTGCTGGAAGGCAAAATCTGCGTAGGCCTCAGCCGTGAGCAAATCGAAGCGCTGGGCGGCGCCAAAGACGTGATGAAACTCAGCCGCCGCGATTTGGCTTTGGCAGTTGCCAGCGGCCAGCCCGGTGCCACCACCGTTGCTGCCACCATGATTTGCGCTGCGCTGGCCGGCATTGAAGTGTTCGCCACAGGCGGCATCGGCGGCGTGCATCGCGGCGCTGCAACGAGCTTTGATATTTCTGCTGATTTGCAGGAGCTGGCGCAGACCAGCGTGGCTGTGGTCTGCGCAGGCGCGAAATCAATTTTGGACTTACCGCTCACGCTGGAATATTTAGAGACGCATGGCGTGCCTGTGATCAGCTTAGAGCAAAGCAACTTCGCAGCCTTTTTCAGCCGAGACAGTGGCTTGAAAGCCGATGTGCGCATTGACACAGCCGCAGAACAAGCCCACTTCATCCGCACCAAATGGCAGCTGGGCATGCAAGGCGGCGTGGTAATCAGCAATCCTGTACCTGTGGCCAACGAAATCCCAGCCGCCGAGATCAACGTGATCATCGATCAAGCTCTGCAAGATGCCAAATCCCAAGGCATTGAAGGCAAAGCCACCACGCCGTTCCTGCTCAAACGAATCAACGAACTCACACAAGGTGTGAGCCTCATCACCAATATCGCTTTGGTGAAAAACAATGCTCGGGTGGGAGCGTATTTGGCGGTCGCGCTTGCTCGCACCAAGCGATAGAACCGACGCAGATCTGCCTACGGTATAGTTTGCTTTATGACTACAGTTCCGAGCTCACGCCGTCCTATTCGAGTCCTTTTGCTAGAGGACAGCAAAGAGTTTGCGCTGCTCATGATCCGCTGGATTATGAAAGCAGGTTATCAGCTCGACTTTGCGCAGGACGTACCGCAGGCGCAAAAACTCTTGGAGCAAAATACTTACGACATTTTGCTAACAGATATTGAATTGCCGTCTGGATCAAGTTTCGTTTTCATCGAGCAAGCCAAGACGAAAATTCCGCATTTGGCAGTAATCGTGATGACAGCCCAACAACGCGCCGATTACGCGGTACAGGCGCTGCGACTTAAGGCAGATGAATTTCTCTTCAAACCCTTCTCAGAAACTGAGCTACTGGCCAAGCTTGAGGCATTACATCTCCAAAAGCGCTCAGCTCAGCAAAGCATCTTAGCCATCGGCGCGCACCCGGACGATGTCGAGCTAGGCTGCGGTGCGAGCCTACGCGCCCATGTCGAACACGGCGACAGAGTACACATCTTGACCCTATGCGGCGGCGAAGCTGGCGGCATAGCGAGCGAACGAGCGCAAGAATCTCATCGCGCAGCACAAGTAATTGGTGCTGATTTAACACTCGCATCACTGATCGACACGCACATCAGCGAAGGAGCAGAGACGATTGGGGTGATTGAAAAATGCATCCGTGATGTTCAGCCACACATTATCTACACCCATAGCGAAAAAGATGGCCATCAGGATCATCGCAATACCTTCCGAGCCACGATGGTTGCCGCGCGTCAAGTGCCAACTCTTCTGTGCTATCAAGCGCCCTCGGGCACCGTGCAGTTCACCCCAACGCGCTTTACCGATGTCTCAGAGCACTTGGCGAACAAGCAGGCCGCCATAGCGGCTTATACCAGCCAGGCCAGTATCCGCCCTTACATGCATCCAGATTTGATCTCAGCGACCGCGCGCTATTGGGGGCGGTTTGCTGGATTCGGCCACTGTGAGGCCTTCGAAGTGATTCGAGAGCGCTCTAACTAAGTTCGCTGGGCAAGTGCTTGATGAATCTCCAAGCTAAGCTGCTGCAGTTGCAAGCGTAAATCCTCTAGCCTCTCCACTTGCGGAGCTGGTAACGGCCATGTCGTGGCCTCGACGAGGACATCACATACTTGGCTAAGCTGGGCTGCGAATTTTTCTGTTGTTGCCACCACCAGTCCGGGCTTGGCAGCATGAAGCGAGCGATAAGTCTGGTTCGTGAGTGGATCGAGAGCGCCCATACAATCACTCACGGTTGCTAGCAGCAAGGCCAAAAACTGAGCCTCGAAAGCGGCATCGCTTCCAACGTACTGCGCCAAGCGCTGCCGATCCAAAATCATGCTTGACCGCCTTCGGCGAGCTTCCGTCCGTGGTCAACGTCAGCAGCCAACTGAATCATTTGAGCGTTGTGTATTGGCGCAGCAGACTCTAACGCTCGGTATCGCGTCATTGCCTGCGGGCTGGCTTTGGTACCGTGTTCAAGCCCAATCAAAAAAGCCTTGAAAAACATGCCGTGCCCAAACACCAAACTCCATCCCGGCGTAGCAGCCAGCCGAACTGAAAAGTCGTCCACACGATACATCAACTGCCTGAAGGATTCTGCGCCATCGCCATCTTCCCAATCGGGGTCGGCGCGCTGCCAATAGGCCTGCGCCCAAGCTTTCCTGTCTTGGGCGGTGGTACCACGACAACGGACTGGGTTCAAGTACGTGAATTCTTGAATTGGCCACTCCAACACAGGCACTTTCGCACCACTCGCTTGCAGCTTGTCGAGCAAAGGCTGCGCAGTGTGCAAGGTGCGAATGAAAGGAGATACAACGATCTGATCAGGTATGCCCTGAACTTGGCCAGCGATTGTTCGCGCCTGCTCATGCCCAAGATCTGTCAGCGCGATGCTCGCGGGGTGCTCAGTGGCCACACCGGCATTGGCTTGGCTTTGCCCGTGCCGAATCAACCATACCGAAGATGGTGCCCTCTTTCCACTCACACTCAAACCACCCGCTGGCGAGCCAATGCCTGCCACTGCGAAACCTCCACCGGATGCTCTGTCCAGTAACGAACCGTCATCACTTCTTGAAACGGCAGGATTTCTTGCGGCATAGCTCTACCCGAATAGTCGTCCAGCATTAGGCGCGGTATGTCCACGCCCGCAGCCGCTGTCAGAGGCAGGGTGCCGGGAAATCGCGGGTTGATCTCCAGCAGTTTCGCCACGCCCTTCGCGTCCCGCCGGAACTGCACATTGGCCACCAATGGCAAACCTAATGCAGTCACGAGATCAATGGCGTATTGCGCCACATCGCTGGCCAATACAGTACGCGCCGTCACAGCAATACCGGAGTCCGTTTTCATTCGAATCCGAGGCACGGAAGCCAAGGCCTGTCCAACCCGACTGACATACACATCCACCGAATACTCCTCACCTGGCAACCACTCTTGCACGACGAACTCGCCGTCACGCGGCACCAGCGCGAGGTCGGTTGGCGAGTTGATCTTCATCAAGTCACGCGAGCCACTCCCCGCGCGGGGTTTGGCAAAAGCAGGCCATGATGGCAAGTCATCTGCGCTTTGTTTATCCCAAACCATGCTCCACGGAACTGGTACCACGCCGTTCGCCTTGGACAGCAAGGCAGCCTTGTCTCGAATGATGCCAAGCACCGCCGGATCGGCCACAGCAATCTGAATACCCGCTTTCGTAAAAGCGTCACGGGCTAGGGAAAGCGGCAGCAGCTCCGAGTCAACGGTCGGTATGAGCAATTCGATCCCGCGCTGCTGACATTGCTCCAGAACATAGGATGAGAAATTCGTAGCGTCCCCGCGCGGAAGCAAAAGCCGCTGGGCAGCAGGAACCAAGTAGAGACCACTGGCGCAGTCGTCGATATCACCCATGTGCAGATCGGCGACACTGTGGAGGCTTTTCCATACACTGACCGCAGCCGCACCGCCAGCGCCCGTGACTAAGATTTTTGAAATGTTCATGGACGGATTATCGTGGACAAACTATAATTGTTGCAAATAGATACAAATAAAGCCGCTGTATGTCAATTAATCCGCATCGTAGGGAAGCGGCCGTGTTGGAATTGCTCCATGTTCAATCATTTTTTTTTCATTTTTCGCCCGCCCGCCTTCCGAGCCACAAGAGCAACTGCCATATGCAGCGCGATGGCGGTTGTGTTGAGCTTATCGCAGCATACGCTTGCGCAAACTCCTGCACTTGATCAGCTCAAAGAAGCATTGGTTCAGGAACGCAAGCCGAATTTGCCAAGCGCACAAGCGATTTATGAAAGCTTGCTGACGGATCCAGATTGGGGCACGGCAGCACGACTGAGCTTGGCGCGCGTGCAGCGTTGGCAAAACCTCAATGAGCAAGCCATGGCAAATTACGTGGGTGTGTTGGCCAGTGCGCAAGCCACGCCAGGTATGCGAGACGAGGCCAATCTCGGGCTCTCGCATATTGACGCGCTTGAGCTGCGGCTTCAACAAGCCCTTCAAAGACTGAACGAAATTGCGCTAACCAGCCCAATTGTTGATCAGGCGCGGGAGCTGCGGGCGCGCGTCAGCAACACCTACCCCACACGGGTCGGTGCAAGCTATGGTCAAGTGCACAACAAGGGCGGCCCCACCGATGCCAGCTGGCAACTGAAGCTGACCCACCAACTGGACTCGCGTAACAACGTAGCCCTGACTTATTCAAGCAACTCTCTTCAACAGCGCGCGACTCAGCCTGATGCGCCACTGGACTTCGTGAAGGGTCAACTGCAAGCGAACTGGCGATATGGGATTCCGGGCGGCGCGAGCTATTCACTGGAAATCAATCGCCGGGAGCTCAATTTGGGATCGAATGAGTCGAGCTTGCGCGCCCAGGCTAACTGGCCGATTTCCAAAGCTTGGCGGGCGTCTGCAGGTTTACAGAACGTGACCGCCACGGGTAGTAGTAGTGCCAGCGGTTTCGCAGGCTTGAGCACAAGTCTGAATAAACAATGGCAACTTGGAGGCAATCTCTACGCCGGCGAGACCGCAACTGGCACGCTCTACAGTTGGATGGTCAACACGACCTACGAAAGCGGACCTTGGCTCGCTCAGTGGTTCATATCACGAAGCCTCGACACCTCGCCAGTCAATCACGCCTTGGTGCTACGTCAGCGTCTAAGCTCGGGCCCCACCTGGCGAGCGGAGCTCAGACGTGATCGCAATGGCAACACGGCAATTGTTGGCTTAGACATTCCCTGGGGTCAGCACGGAACATCTGCTTCATTTCAGTCGAGTCCATTTGCAAATCAATGGTCGGTGGGCTTTGACTACGCCGTACCCAACGGATTGCCTAAATAGTCAGCGCACCCATGATAAGTCCTGCTGAGGCCTCCATGATTCCATTTGAGATTTTCTCGTGGCAGGCGTTGCTGGTAGGCCTGCTGGCCATGTGCGTGCTGCTTGGCGCACTTCCCGTTTTGGCTGGCCTGATGCAGTTTTTGCTGATTGCGTTGTCGTACTTCAATCAACACGTACTGCACACCAAACCCTATTGGCCTCGAATCAGCGTGATCGTGCCTGCTTGGAATGAGGGGGCCGTGATTGCTTTATCAATTGATCGGCTGATGCAGTTGAATTACCCGCAAGACAAACTCCGGGTGTACTTGATTGACGATGGCTCCACGGATGAAACGCCTCGCATTGCGATTGAAAAAAGCAAGCAGTACCGAGGTCGTGTGTTTCATATTCGGCGGGTGGCGGGCGGTGAGGGCAAAGCTCACACGTTGAACTATGGCTTGAACGTACTCTGGAAAAACGAATGGAGTGAGGCCGTTTTGATCATGGACGCAGATGTGATCTACACACCTGATTCGTTACAACGCATGGCTAGGCACTTGAGTGATCCAACGATCGGAGCCGTCACAGCCTACATTAAAGAAGGCAGCGCGAGCCCGAACTACGTTCAACGTTTCATCACCTTCGAATACGTGACCGCGACCGGTGGCTCACGCCGCGCGCAGAACGTTTTAGGCTTCCTAGCATGCCTCTCTGGGGGTGCGCAGCTGCACTCACGCCAGAACTTGCTGGATATGGGGGGTCAAATTTTTTCTGCTACTTTGGCGGAAGACACTTTCACGACATTCCGAACACAGATGAGCGGTCGCAAAGCCATCTTCGATCCGCACGCGATTGTCTACGCTGAGGAGCCCGACAGTCTCAACGGCTTATGGAAACAACGCGTGCGCTGGGCACGCGGCAATGTGCAGATCACCTCCGTTTTTAGACATCTTTGGGCGCATTCCGCAGCGCATCCGCAATTGGGCTCTTGGGGTATGGCGTTTCTTTGGTTCACCATTTTTTTGATGCCGTTGATCCAAATTCTCTCTGCTGGCGCGTTGGTGAGCTTGTACTTTATCAATGACGGCTTAGCCTGGAAGTGCTTCGAGTTGCTCTGGCTGACTGCCGCATTCACGTATTTGGTCGTCACGTTTATCTCATGGGTTGTAGATTGGGAGTCCTGCGCAAAATCTTGGGGATGCTCGCTTCTTTTTCCGGGATTGATTTCGCTAAGCGTGATCATTTACTCCTTGTTTCCATGGTTTTTTGAGCCACTCAAGTTGTGGATAGGATGGTCAGAACATCATCGCACCCAGGCCGTGCTGACTTTGTTTTTGTATTCTTGGCTGGCTCTATCGATGGTGGTAGCTTACGCTGCAAAAGCGGTCGAAATCAAAGGCTATCCCCGTTTTGCAGGCGTGCTTCTTTACCTGGCAGGCTACGGCTCCTTCCTCTGCGCAGTGACGTTCGGTGCCTATGTGAAAGAGTGGCGTGGCTCAGCAATGACCTGGGATAAAACCGAAAAAACCGGGAAAGTCAGTTGATACTTGTTAGGTCAAATCAATTGTGATCGCCAAGCCCAGCCCGGTTTCGGGATCATCGCGGTACTTAAACTCGATCCGATTGGCATGGTATTTCCAAGAGTCCAAAGGAAAGCTAAAGCTACGCCCTCGCCCGACTTTGACGATTTCAAGAAAAAAATCGTCGTGGCCATCGGCATAGAAAATGGCCTCAAACAGAAATTGACATTGCTCATCAAGTTGGCAGCTGGCGCGCTGGCGATTAAACACAACGGCATCCTTTTCAATCTGCTCATCGAAAACAGACTGAACTGAAAAACCTTTGCTTTGAAGATGACTGAGAGTGGCTTCATAGTAAGCCCTGTTCATCTCCATGAGGCATCTCCTAGGGCAATCATAGACCGCAACGGGTTCCCGCGCCCAAACCAAATCATGCGAGCCAGCGCAAAAGCATTTCTCGCAACACAAACAAGAAAACGAGCACTTCGACAACCAAGAGCGATTTGTACAACAGCTCGCGTTCTTGCTCAACGTCTAGGCGCACTTGCACCTGAAATCTCTCATAGGCTTGAGCCAGGGCGGCCTCGCTACAGTCATCGGATGGAGGCTGCGTCAATGCGCTGGTAGGCAAACCTGCTAGATGCTTAAGGGGCAGTTGCACCACCCGCGCTTTAGTGACTGGCTCAGATAGCTTGTCGTCAGCTTTGTGCACCACCATCACAGCCCCCAACTCGCGCCGCTAGGCACGACCCACAGGGCAATGCTGCATAGAGCCAACGCAATAGCGATCCCTAAGCAAACCCGGCGAAGCCAACGCACGCGGCTGCCAACGATTCGCAGTTCCGAATACATTTGGGCCGTTGTAGGCTGGGTGGAAGGGTTTATCATGAGGACATGTTTTGTTCAAAGCAACAGCTAGATTTTACCCTTTTGCAGCTATCAACACGTTTTTTTGCCTCCGCTTGGCGCTACGCTTTGTGCGCACTGTTGCTGACTTGCACCACCTGGAGCTTGGCCGCAAACTCAATTCCTCTGCTAGGTGGGGATACCCAGCTCAAAGGCGCGCAGGCTAGCGTGGCTGTGCCCATTACTGTGTCTGGCTCCAAGCCAAAACCCCTTCGGCTCAAGCTTCAATGGAGCATCTCTGGCCTTGTGGACCCGAACCGATCGATCGTCAACATTTTGGTCAATGGGCAGATTCGCAGTACTCGGAGGCTCTCTGATTTAGAGAGGGAAGGTTGGCAGTTGAACCTTCGCCCACTGAGCGCTGGGCGTCACGAACTGCGGGTGCAGGTCTATTTGCGCGGAAACGACGAGGACTGCATTCCATTACCAGAGGGCCTGTGGTTGACCTTG
>JANMDE010000436.1:0-4548 GCA_031376105.1 Variovorax sp.
GGTTAAGGCAACACAAATGAAGGTCGAATGAGAAATCGCCCCAACATCATCTTCATCGTGGCCGACGACTTAGGCTACGCCGATTTAGGCTGCTACGGCGGGCGCGGGTTTGACGGCGCGGGGCGGCAATCCGTCTCGCCCGTGCTGGATGGCTTGGCTGCGGCGGGCATGAAATTCACGCAGGGCTACAGCAACTCCCCCGTTTGCTCGCCCACCCGCTTTGCGCTGATGACAGCGCGTTGGCAATACCGCCTGCGCGGCGCACTCGACGAGCCGATCAAAAGCTCCAGCAAAGGCGATCCCAAGCTCGGCTTGCCGCCCTCGCACCCCACGCTGCCCAGCCTGCTCAAAGATGCAGGCTACCGCACCGCACTGATCGGCAAATGGCATTTGGGCTACCCGCCGCATTTCAGCCCCATCAAAAGCGGCTACGAAGAATTTTTTGGCCCGATGAGCGGCGGTGTGGATTACTTCACCCATTGCAGCTCCACGGGCGAGCATGATCTTTACTTTGGAGAAAAAGAGAAAAAGGAAGACGGTTATTTGACGGATTTGCTCTCACAACGCGCCGTGGATTACGCCAACCGCATGGCCGCGCAGAGCGCAAATAGCGCGCCGTTTTTCCTCAGCCTGCACTACACCGCGCCACACTGGCCTTGGGAAACGCGCGAAGATGCGGATGTTGCCCCCGAAGTGGCGAAAAACCTGTTCCACCTCCACGGCGGCAACATTCACAGCTACCGCCGCATGATCCATCACATGGACGAAGGCATTGGTTGGCTCGTGGATGCATTACGCAAGAATGGCCAACTCGACAACACACTCATCGTCTTCACCAGCGACAACGGCGGCGAGCGCTTCTCAGACAATTGGCCACTCGTTGGCGGCAAGATGGATTTGACCGAAGGTGGCATCCGCGTGCCCTACATCGCGCATTGGCCAGCAGCGATAGCTCCCGGCATCGTGAGCGAGCAGCATTGCTTGACGATGGATTGGAGCGCCACGATGCTTGCATTAGGCGGCGCAGCAGCTCCGGCTGATCACGCATGGGACGGCGTGTCCCTCCAATCGGTGCTGCAAGGCGGCGAAGCTTTCGATCGCCCACTGCATTGGCGCATGAATCATCGCAATCAACGCGCTCATCGCAGCGGCGATTGGAAATACCTCAAGGTGGATGATCACGAATACCTCTTCAACATCCCCGCTGACGAGCGCGAACGCGCGAACCACGCGAGCCGCGAACCCGAGCGCCTCGTGCAAATGCGAGCTGCATGGGAAGCGTGGGCGGCAACGATGCCCGGTATTCCTCAAGATGCGACGGTGAGCCTTGGCTTTGGCTTGAAAGATATGCCGCAGCGCTGAAACGCCGTCAAACGCTTTGCATCAACGCGGCTTCGGCTTCGACCCATTTGGCAACCCAGTCGGGTAACGGTTTCGCAACAAACGCTCGGCCTGCCCGCGCATACGAAATCTCATTCGGCACCAGCCCCTGCCGCCCCACAGCGGCACCCTTCATGTAGCCAATGGCGCAAAGTGTGCCGTCTCGCCCGCGAAACTCATAGCGCATGTAATTCCAGACGTCGTCTGCCGCATCGAGCGTGAAGCTCAATGTGTAACGCTGAAAGGGCGCCAAGCCCTTGCGGTAACTGATGAAAGCTCCGCCCGACATCGGCCGCCAGCCGGCCTTGATCAATGCTTGGGCATAGCCCGAGCGAACGAAGTATTCAATCAGCATCAGATCGACGATCGTGTGGTAACGGCCGTTGTTCATATGGCCGTTGATGTCAATATCGTTGGGCAATACACGCAGCGTGCGCGTGATCGTGTCGCCGGGCACGATGCGCGGCATGCGCCAAGCGCGAAACATGGCCCAGATCAGTCGAAGGTAGAGGTTCATGGCAGCTCACATTAGTTCGATAACGAACATTATAGTTCTTTATCGAACGATATGGCGGGCACACGTTAAACTCGTGACATCCATCATGACGACCCAAACAGCCCTACGCCAGAAAGCCGAGCATGCACCCGAGCCGAGTGCCGAGGCCGTCCGATCTTGGCTCTCGGTCGTCCAGGCTTATAACTTGTGCGATGCGCTACTGGCCCGCGAGCTCTCCATCATCGGTCTGCGTAACGCTGAGTATGAAATCTTGGCCAATCTGCTGCGCGAGCCGGGAATCTCTCAGCAAGTCTTGGCGCAGCGCTGCTTCACCGCCAAGAGTCATATCTCAACCTTGCTCAGCGGCATGCAGGAGCGCGGCTGGTTGCGGCGCGAGAGCCATCCAATGGATGCGCGCGCGAAAAGCCTTTATCTAGAACCTGAAGGACAGGTGATGGCCGAAAGGGGCAAGCTGCTTCAGTCCAAGGTCGTCAAAGTCATGGCAACCGCCATCTCGCCCCAGCAAATGCAGCAAATCCATGAGGCGATGCTGTCGGTGAATGCCGCACTCGAGGCGCAATTGCGATAATCACACCATGCGTAGATTCTGGCTTCTCTTTTCTCAAGCGGTGACCGTTCTTTTAGCTGCGTATTTTGTGGTGGCCACACTCCAGCCTGATTGGCTGGGCCGCGCGCCACGCATAGGCTGGGGCAGCGGTGCGCCGGTAGGCGGTGTGGTGCCTGTCATCGAAGCAACCGCTACGAATTCAATAGCAACTCCCGCTGGAAGTTACAGGGCTGCGGCCCAAAAAGCCTCGGCAGCAGTGGTGAGTATTGCGACTGCCACAGCGGCCAAAGCCAATCCGCGAGCGAACGACCCGTGGTTTCGTTTCTTCTTTGGCGAGCAGCAACCACAGCAGCAATCGGGTTTGGGCTCTGGCGTGATCGTCAGCCCGAATGGCTACATTTTGACCAACAACCACGTCGTCGAAGGCGCTGACGACATTGAAGTCACACTTAACGATGGCCGTAAAGCCAAGGCCAAAGTCATCGGCACCGATCCCGACACCGATCTGGCCGTGCTCAAAATTGATTTAGACAAGCTTCCCGTCATTGTTCTGGGCAGTTCCGACGCGCTGCAAGTGGGCGATCAAGTGCTCGCCATTGGCAACCCCTTTGGCCTCGGGCAAACCGTCTCAGCAGGCATCGTCAGCGCACTCGGGCGCAATCAACTGGGCATCAACACCTTCGAGAATTTCATCCAAACCGATGCCGCCATCAACCCCGGCAACTCCGGGGGTGCCTTGGTCGACGTGAGCGGCAGTCTGCTGGGCATCAACACCGCGATTTACAGCCGCTCCGGCGGCAGCATGGGCATCGGCTTTGCCATTCCCGTCTCCACCGCCCGCATGGTGATGGACGGCCTGGTGAAAGACGGCCAAGTCGTGCGAGGCTGGATCGGCGTGGAGCCGCAAGAACTCACCGCCGAACTCGCCGAGACCTTCAATCTCAAATCATCAGGCGGCAACCTTCAAGGCGTGATCATCACAGGCGTATTGCAAAACGGGCCAGCGGCCAAAGCAGGCATTCAACCTGGCGACGTGATCACGCAAGTCTTGGGCAAACCCGTCACCAACGTCGCAGAACTATTAGCTCAGGTTGCTGCCATCAAACCCGGCACAGCTTCCGCCTTCAGTATTCGCCGCGCAGACAAAAGCATAGAGATGCAGGTCACGCCAGCGCCGAGGCCAAAGCGGCCGGTTCAGCAGCGTTGAATTAGCTGAGCGCTCTGTGCGTCGTAGCAGCCAATAACGTTGAGAGCCTTTGCCTCGGATGAATCCGCGAGGTGAGCGACTTTGGCGTGTAATCTGGTAAAACTTGCACTCCGCGCTCTGAGATGCACGCATTTGGCGGTAGCGCTCAGAGCCCTCAGCCGCCGTGGTCACTGCAAAACCACCTTGACGAAACACCGAGCCAGATCAAGCATGCCCTTCGCTCACGGTGATAGCCCAGCGCGCAAAGTCTTCATCATTGCGGGTGGTTTTTGGTTCGCCCGATGAAGGGCCCCATGCGAATGCACGACCAGCACGCTGCTCCACTTCTCTGGCATCACGATCAAATAATGCGCAGTAGCCGATCTTGACCGCGAAGGCAACGCGCACCCTCGGGCACTTCCTTGGCGCGCGCCTGTACTTGCGGATCAGCCTCCCTCGGCATAGGAGGAGAACTGGCGCAGCCCAAACCTCTAGCGCAGTACTGGCCAGTTTGGCAGCACGGTTCTTGATGCTCGCTTCGTTCCATGCGTCAAGCGTGCCGAGCCCTTGATTGAGATAGGCGTTGGCGGCCCGCGCCACTGTCTCCTCTTCACCCTCGGCAAAAACGACGCGCTTGGGTGCGCGGCGCAGATTCTCGAAGATCGTCTGCAGCCAGCCGGTGACGGGATCGAGCCGGGCTGCCAGACCGGCCTTGTAGGCCTCCATGTCGACGATCGTGCGCCGGGCGACGCCGGAATCCATCGCCGCCTTGGCGACGGCGGCAGGAATCTGCGCGATCAGCCGTGGATCGAACGGAGCGGGAATAATGTAGTCGGGACCATAGCGCAGGCGCTTGCCGGCATAGGCGGCGGCCACCTGGTCGGGCACGTCGAGACGCGCCAGTTCCGCCAGCGCGAC
>JANMDE010000306.1:0-3510 GCA_031376105.1 Variovorax sp.
CTCATCCGCAGAACTGATCGCCAAGCCCGAGATACTTGAGCAGCATTTAGGGGTTTGATACGCTTCATAAACAAAATAGGCTAATAGGCGGCATCTATACTGCGCGTCATGCTATTGAAACAATAGTAAAACACGTCCAATCCTGATCAAATTGATCCTGGCTCACGAATCAAACATGCCGCTGAAATCCCCAAGCCTGCATGAAGCCTGCGCACCATGGGTAAGCTCAACGGACGCTTGCGGTTGAGCACTTCATACACACGATTCAGACCACCCAACATAGGCTGCAAGTCTTTGGCCTTCAAGCCTTGCTGCTCCATGCGGAATTTGATCGCCTCAATCGGATCGGGCAGATCAATGGGGTATTGCTCTGCTTCATAAGCCTGCACCAAGGTGCCCAGTATCTCCAATTCGTTGCCCAGCGCAGTCCCGCGCTTAGGATCTAAATCGATCAAATGCGAGACGCGTTTGAGTGCAGCTTTATAGGCCGTTTTAGTGTGAATCGGTTGAATGTTCATGATCTCAAACTTTCCATTCAGAATTGTTCGACAGTGTTGGCATCTGTCAAATCATATTGAGCATGTGTGCCAACGAACTTCACATACACAAAGCCAATGTTGTAAGCCACAGAAACGATCAGCCGATAGTCATTCCCTTTGAGATTGAAAACGACACGACGGTTCTTGAATACGTTAGCATGCGAATACTGCGCCTTGATGTCAGCAGGCTGCCGCCAACGCGCCTTCTTCACCTCATCACACCAAGCCAACACACTCTGCCTTGCATCTGGATGTGTGGCGATAAAGCTCAGCAAAGGTGGCAGTGAGACAAGGTGCATGCAGTATTGTAGTCCCAATTCGGGACTATTAGATTTGTGCATCTTTAACTAGGATTGTGACTGCCCAGTCGTGGCTGGTCTGTCCAAGGCGATACGCGGAAACAGCAAACGCGCTATGATGTTCGGTTGACTTTTTGAAACCGAAACACTGTGAATTCTTCTACCGACGGCGCGTATCTCGGCCAAGCTTTGCACACCCACATCAGCATCCGCGGGGCACGCACGCACAATCTGAAAAATGTGGATTTGGATATTCCGCGTAACAGGCTTGTGGTGATCACGGGTCTGTCGGGTTCGGGCAAGTCGTCGTTGGCGTTTGACACGCTGTATGCAGAAGGCCAGCGCCGTTATGTGGAAAGCTTGTCGACATACGCGCGGCAGTTTTTGCAGCTGATGGACAAGCCGGATGTCGATGTGATTGAAGGCCTCTCGCCTGCGATTTCTATTGAGCAAAAAGCCACCAGCCACAACCCGCGCTCCACAGTGGGCACTGTGACGGAGATTCATGATTACCTGCGCCTCTTGTTTGCTCGCGCTGGCACGCCCTATTGCCCCGATCATTTGCAGCCGCTGCAATCGCAAACCGTTTCGCAGATGGTGGATGCCGTGCTGGCTTGGCCGCAAGATACGAAGGTGATGATTCTTGCGCCGATTGCGCGGGAGAAAAAAGGCGAGTTTCTGGATGTGTTTGAAGACATGCAGGCGCGGGGCTATGTGCGCTTTCGGGTGGATGGCGAGCTGGTGGAGTTTGATCAGCTGCCTAAACTGAAGAAAACTGAGAAGCATGATATTGATGTGGTGATTGATCGGCTCAAGGTCAAACCGGAGATGCAGCAGCGCTTGGCCGAGAGCTTTGAAGCGGCGCTACGGATTGCAGAGGGTCGTGCAATTGCGTTTAACTTGGATTATGAAAACGATAGCAAACTGCGTAGAGAAAATAAGGGTGATAGCCCTAAAACACTTGAAAAAGAGCATTGGTTCAACGCCAAATTTGCCTGCCCGGTGTGTGGCTTCAGCATTGGTGAGCTAGAGCCGCGCCTGTTTTCGTTTAACTCGCCCGTGGGCGCGTGTGAGACCTGCGATGGCTTGGGGATGATGGAGTTTTTTGACCCCACGCGCGTGGTGGCGTTTCCCTCGCTCTCGCTCGCCAGCGGCGCGGTCAAAGGTTGGGATCGGCGCAATGGCTATTATTTTTCCTTACTCGAATCGATTGCCAAGCATTACAAAATTGATATTGAGCAGTCGTTTGAATCTTTGCCCGAGAATGTGCAGCGCATTATTTTGCAAGGCAGCGGCGAGGAAGAAATTGCCTTTAGCTACACCATGGAAACAGGTAACTTCGCCGGCAAGAAGATCAAGAAGAAGCATCCCTTCGAGGGCATCATTCACAACATGGAGCGGCGGTACCGCGAGACCGAATCCGCCCTCGTGCGAGAAGATTTGAGCCGCTATCGCCATACCCAGCCTTGCACGACCTGCGAAGGCACGCGCCTTAAGCGCGAGGCGCGCAATGTGCGTATTGGCGAAGGCCTACAAACAGGTGGCCAAGCGCGGACGATTTCAGAGATCAGTCACACCACCTTGCTCGAAGCGCAGAGCTATTTTGAAGGCTTGAAGATGACGGGCGCGAAGGCCGAGATTGCCAGCAAGGTGATCAAAGAAATTGCTTCGCGCCTCAAATTCTTAAACGATGTGGGCTTGAGTTATTTGAGCTTAGCTCGCAGCGCAGAGACGCTTTCTGGCGGCGAATCTCAGCGCATCCGCTTGGCCAGCCAAATCGGCAGTGGCCTCACGGGTGTGATGTATGTGCTGGATGAACCGAGCATTGGCTTGCATCAGCGCGACAACGATCGTTTGATCGATACGCTGAAGCACCTGCGCAACCTGGGCAACAGCGTGATCGTGGTGGAGCATGATGAAGACATGATCCGCGCTGCGGATTACGTGATTGATATTGGTCTGGGCGCAGGCATCCATGGCGGACGCATCATTGCGCAAGGTACAGCGCAGCAAATCGAGCAAAGCACAGAATCGCTCACCGGGCAATACCTCAGCGGTGCACGGCAAATTGCGGTGCCCTCCAAGCGCCATAAATGGCTTCCGCTGCAGGTGAAAGCACCCGAAGTTACTCCATCCAAGTCGCGCTATCCCGCCTCAACTTACGAGAAGAAAAAACCGACCGTTAAAGCAGACGAGAAATTTCAACTGCTGCGTTTGATCGGCGCGACCGGCAACAATCTGAAGAACGTGAGTGCTGATTTCCCCGTCGGCCTCATGACCTGCGTGACGGGTGTGTCGGGCTCTGGTAAATCTACCTTGGTAAACGACACGTTGCATAAAGCGGTGGCTCGCAGTCTGTATCGCAGCCATGACGAGCCCGCGCCATATTTGGAAATGGAAGGCCTAGAGCATTTCGACAAAGTGATTAATGTGGATCAATCCCCTATTGGCCGCACGCCCCGCTCCAACCCCGCCACTTACACTGGCCTCTTCACGCCCATCCGCGAGCTGCTGGCTGAAGTGCCCATGGCACGCGAGCGCGGCTATGGCGCAGGCCGCTTTTCGTTTAACGTGGCCGGAGGCCGCTGCGAAGCCTGCCAAGGTGATGGCATGGTGAAAGTTGAAATAGGTTGCGAATCAGGATGCGGCGCTCGCTCTCTTTCTTCGAGATC
>JANMDE010000335.1:0-5434 GCA_031376105.1 Variovorax sp.
GCCATTGCGCAGCGAGGCGCGCATGGCTTTGCTATGAACGTGATTTATCACAATCGCTCTCGGCTTTCGCCCGAGCTGGAGCAGCAAGTCAAAGGCCGTTACGTGAGTAAAACCGAGCTGTTTCAGCAGGCTGATCACATCGTCTTGGTTTTGCCTTACACGAAAGACAACCACCACACCGTCGCCGCGCAAGAAATGAGCCTGATGAAGCCTACCGCAACGCTGATCAACATCGGTCGCGGCGGTTTGATTGACGAAAATGCGTTGGCTGTTGCGCTGACTTTGAACAAGATTCTTGGCGCTGGCTTAGATGTATTTGAGGGTGAGCCCACAGTCAATCCTGCCTTGTTGGCTCTGAAAAACGTCGTGCTGACACCGCATATTGGCAGTGCGAGTGTGCCCACACGCCTGGCGATGGCGAATTTAGCAGCGGAAAATTTGATTGCTTATTTGGTTCATGGTAAGGCCAAAACACCGCTCAATGAAGTCAGCCATTCTGCTTAAAGGCAGCTGAGCATCCGCTCTGGCAGCGGGCTGATGCTCAGGCACAAGGAGACGGGGACATGATGGTCATTTTGCAAAGAGTGAGCCAAGCCAGTGTGAGCGTCAGCTCCGAAATTTGCGGGGCTATTCAACACGGCCTGCTTATTTTGCTATGTGCTGAACGCGGCGATACAGACGCGATTGCTGAAAAAATGCTCGCTAAAATTTTGAAACTGCGCATTTTCAGTGACCCAGCAGGCAAGATGAATCTTTCGGTTCAAGACGTGGGTGGCGGTCTGTTGATCGTGAGCCAATTCACCCTAGCCGCAGATGTGGGCGGCGGTAACCGTCCGAGCTTTACATTGGCCGCAGCGCCAGATGAAGGGCGCAGACTCTATGAGTATTTTGTCAATCAAGCCAGCGTACTTCATCCGCTGGTTCAAACCGGGCAATTCGCAGCGGATATGAAAGTCGCCTTGATCAATGATGGGCCAGTGACGATCCCTATTCGCATGAACGCTTAAAGCAAGCTGCCGATTCTGCACAAAAAAAAGCCTTGGACAATGAATCCAAGGCTTTGCGTATATTTTGGGGTGGCTGATGGGGCTCGAACCCACGACAACAGGAATCACAATCCTGGACTCTACCAGCTGAGCTACAGCCACCGCAGGGATAAATTATAACCGCAGCTCACCGCCTGATGCTGCGCATGAGAGCGCAATGCGTTTATTGCGTGGCGACAGCCGTCTCTTCTTTCTTGACAATCGGTTTAGTGATCTTGATGTCGACTTTGAAACGCTGCTTGAGCGCTTCGTAATAGGCCAGGCTCTCAGCTGTGGTCCACCAAGTGGTGACCTGTTGGCGATCTTGCGCGATATTAGCGGTTTTCAGGTCGCGCTCCATCACTTTGTTGACGCGCAGCACCGCATAGCCCTGAACGCCCAAATCCACGCCTTTGAGCAGGGGAAGTTTGGTGGGATCTGCGCGCAGCGACGCTTCAATCAGCTGGCTGGGCAGGCGTTGAGATTGCTCGCGAGAAACCGTGATAGCCTCTGGCAAGGTGGCACTGGCAGGATTAGCCTGCCATGCGGCCAGCTTGGCTTGACCTTCTTTTTTAGCCATCTCAGCGCCTTGGGCGGCCAGCACACGCTCACGCACGCGCTCTTTCACATCAGACAAAGGCAGCGTACGAGAAGGCGTGTATTGCACGATACGCCCAGAAATTAATTGGTTCGCACCCGCTTCGACGGCTTCTGTATTGCGCTTTTTCTCCACTGAGTCAGCAGAAAACAAGGCGCTCAGGAAGCGGGCATTGGCGAGTGGGCCGCTGACCCCCGGGCCAGGTTTGCGTTGGATATTGGCAATCGATTTAACTTGAAGACCCAGGCGATCCGCAGCAGGCTTGAGGCTCTCAGCTTGCTCATAGACGGCATTGGTAAAGCCTTCTGCCAGTTCTGCAAACTTCTTTTGCGCCTGCTGTTTGAGCAACTCTGCTTCGATTTCGGGCTTCATCTCTTCAAAGGTTTTTTGTCGAGGTGCTTTGATGTCGGTCAGGCGGATGATGTGGTAGCCGAAATCTGACTCCACAACGTCGCTGATATCACCCTTCTTCATGCCGAAAGCGGCATCTTCAAAAGGTTTAACCATCGCGCCTCGCGCGAAAAAATCAAGATCGCCGCCGTTGGCTGCAGAGCCAGGATCTTGCGAATTCTTCTTGGCTTGGTCAGCAAAGCTATCGGGCGACTTCTTAACCTCAGCAAGCAAGGCGGTCGCCTTGGCTTTTGCTGCGGCGCGATCAGCGGCGGCGGCACTCTTGGGCGCATTGATCAAAATGTGACTGGCGCGGCGCTCTTCTTGGCCTGACAGGCGAGCCGCATTTTGATCAAAATAGGCTTTGACATCGTCTGCTTTGAGCACGATCCCTTTTTTTGCTGCTTCCAAGTCGAGCACGAGATACTCAATGCTGGCAGATTCAGGTGCTTGAAAAAGCTGAGGATTGGTTTTGTAAAACTGATCAAGTTGCTCGTCAGTGGGGGAGGCCTTCGCTGCAAATTCAGCCGTGTTGAAACGCTGAATCTGCACTTCGCGGCGTTCAAAATAAGCCCCCAGCGTCTGGTCAACTAAAGCGCCTGCGTTGAGGCCAGTCGCATTCACGCCCGACAGCACCTGACGCATCGACAAATCTTGGCGGACGCGATTCTCAAAACCCTCGGGGGACAGCCCTTGCGTGCCCACCAATTGCTTATAGCGATCCAGATCAAGGCTGCCATCAGGTTTGCGCAAAGCCGCGATGCTGGGATTTTCCGAAAGATCGCTTGCAAGCCGTTGATCGCTGGTGGATAGATGAAGTTTGTCGGCAGCAGCCATCATCACGCGTTCGCGCACCATACGTTCCAAGGTGGCGTATTTGGCTTCTGGGGAGTCGAGCAATTTGGAATCGAGATTGGGCATGCTCTGGCGCATACGTTCGATTTCTTGCTTGTGTGCTGCATCCCATTCTGGTTGACGGATGGATTGTCCATCCACCAAAGCGACGGATTCGCCTTTTTCGTTGAAACGGCTGTAACCATCAATGCCCACCAGAGCAAAGGCCGGACAAATCAAGATGAACAGCATCAGCTGCATGACCTTGTTGTGCTTGCGAACGTATTCAAACATGGGCGCGGGGCTCAAAAAACGATGAAACAAAAAAGCAAAAAGGCGAACTTGCTGTCCGCCCTGTTGTGCTGTGGTGGGTGATGACGGGCTCGAACCGCCGACCTACGCCTTGTAAGGGCGCCGCTCTACCAACTGAGCTAATCACCCGTCCGTGAACGGTGTGTGCCGGTTCCGAATCAGTTCAGCGCATCTTTGAGCGCTTTACCAGGGCGGAACTTAGGCACGCGGGCAGCTTTGATTTTAATCGCTGCGCCGGTGCGTGGGTTGCGGCCTGCGCGAGCAGCGCGTTTGCCCACAGCAAACGTGCCGAAACCGACGATAGAGACCGAATTTCCTTTTTTTAGCGTGGTTTTCACAGCGCCTAAGGTCGCCTCAAGGGCGCGAGTGGCTGCGGCTTTGGAAATATCCGCTTGTTTGGCGATATGTTCGATCAGATCAGTCTTGTTCATTGTGACTCCTCGGGAGTAATTCGATGCTGGGTTGGAATATTTAGTTAGCGGCCCACATAGATTTGCAAGGACGCGAGTTGGGATTCTATGCGCATTTTTGCACAGAAAATTTGTGCTGGTGCAGCATTTTTACGCAAAAAGTTGTGCCCGCAATCTGTCGGAAAGCCGCGCCCGGCTTAGGTTTGCGGCTTGTTTGCCACGAACTGGCCTGCTTGAACACGGCACTGCGTCAAAGTACTTGACGCGCACAAGAAACAAGGTCTAGCAAGGCAGCCCGCCCAGCGCGTGGGATTTGGGTAGGCTGCTCCCGAGCCGGGCTAAGACAAGCTCGCCACATCTCAAGGGCATAACAAAGCAATCACAAGTCCATTACAAGGCCTCTGCGATCGCTTTGCCTAAATCCTGCGTGCTCGCGGTGCCTCCCATGTCGGGCGTGAGAGGGGCATGGCTGCCAGGTTGCATCACTTTTTCAATGGTGGCTAGGATCGCATCGTGCGCAGCTTTGTAGCCTAGATGATCAAGCATCATTGCGCCGGCCCAAATCTGGCCGATTGGGTTAGCGATATTTTTGCCAGCAATATCGGGCGCTGAGCCATGCACGGGCTCAAACAGTGAAGGGAATTTTTTAGTGGGATTGAGGTTGCCACTGGGGGCAATGCCAATCGTGCCGGTGCAGGCGGGGCCCAGGTCTGAGAGGATGTCGCCAAATAAATTGCTGGCCACCACGACGTCAAAGAAGTTAGGGCGCTGCACGAAATGCGCAGTCAAGATGTCGATGTGAAATTTATCGACATTCAGATCGGGATAGCCCTTGGCCATTTCCACCACGCGCTCGTCCCAGTAAGGCATTGAGATCGAAATGCCGTTAGATTTGGTGGCGCTGGTCAGATGCTTTTTAGGACGCGATTGCGCCAGCTCGAACGCGAACTTCAACACGCGATCCACCCCAATGCGGGTAAACACAGATTCTTGTAAAACGAATTCACGGTCTGTGCCACCAAACATGCGCCCGCCAACGCTGGAGTATTCGCCTTCGGTGTTTTCGCGCACGATATAAAAATCGATCTCACCTGCTTGGTAAGGCGAGCCATCGCGCTTGACAACCGGCGCAGTCACACCGGGCATGAGTTTGGCGGGGCGTAAGTTGATGTATTGGTCAAACTCGCGGCGAAACATCAGCAGCGAGCCCCAGAGCGAAATATGGTCTGCAATTTTTTCGGGCCAACCCACTGCGCCGAAAAAGATCGCATCATGGCCGCCAATTTGATCTTTCCAGTTGTCGGGCAGCATTTTTCCGTGTTTTTCAAAATAATTCCAGCTTGAAAAATCGAAGTGGTCAAATTTCAGATCAATACCGAATTTGCGAGCGGCTGCATCGAGCACGCGAATGCCTTCGGGCATGACTTCGGTGCCGATGCCGTCGCCGGCGATGACTGCGATTCGATGTTGTGCCATGGTGTAGGTGCCTTTTCAGTGAAATGTTGAGGAGAAAAAATGCTGAGCTTCAGCCAACAACTCGTCGGGCGCTTCTTCCGCGATGTAGTGGCCGCAGGGAAGGGAGCGGCCAGCCACATCGGTGGCGCGTTCGCGCCAAAGTTGGAGGACATCGAAATTGACACCTACTGCGCCATGATCGCCCCAGAGGATGCGAAGCGGTATGCCGAGCTTTTTGTTGGCGGCAATATCCAAGCGGTCATGCTCTAAATCAATTGTGGCGCTGGCGCGGTAGTCTTCGCAGATGCCGCTTGCGCTGCCAGGGATTTGAATGCAGCGCTCATATTCAGCAAGCGCTTCAGGTGCGAATGCAGTAAGGCCAGCATGGCGCTTGCCCATGACGGAGCGGA
>JANMDE010000358.1:0-2343 GCA_031376105.1 Variovorax sp.
AGCGTGATGCCAAGGCCCAGCTTGTGGCCGATGCGATCTTGGAAATAGCCAAAGGCAAAAGCGCCCGCAGCGGCGGCAAGATTCAGCACGAAGATCAGCACCATCGTCTCTTGCGCCTTGAAACCAACCACTTGCTCGGCATAAATCGCCGCAACGGAAATCGCCACCATCACACCGCCTTGATAAAACACAGCGCACAGCAGCAGAGACATGAAATCTTGATAGCGCCGCGCTTGGCGGAAGGTGGTTTTGAGCTGCTCCCACGAGGCTTTGAGGCCACTTTGCTGCAAGGCATTGGGATTGGGCTGCGCGCGCTCCTTGAGCAGCTTGAAGGTGACGAGGGATGCGCCGCCATAAATCACTGCGGTGATGATCATCGTGACAGGGACGAATTTGTCTGCTGGAATGCCCTGCCCTTGCGCCCAGATCACATAACCCAAGCTAATTCCTAAAGCGAGCATGCCGCCGAAATAGCCAAAGCTCCAGCCCCAGCCGCTCACTTTGCCTAAGGCTTCTTGTTTGGCCAGCTCGGGCAGAAAGGCAGCGTTGAGCGTGTCTCCGTAGCTGTAAAACAGATTCGAGAGAATGATAAGGCAAAAGGCCAGCGCCACGGTACCTGGCCCGGTGAAGGCCAAGCCCAAGGTGCCGAGCACGCAACCAACGGTGGCAATCATCAGCAAGCGCTTCTTGGCCGCCCGCATGTCTGCATAAGCGCCTAAGCTGGGCATGGTGATCATGCCGATGGCGTAAGAGATGGAAAGCGCCAGCGTCCAAGCAAACGTCGCCCATTCGGCCTTTTGCGCAATGCCACCTACAAAGTGAGCGGCATACACAGCAGTGATCACCACCGTGGTGTAGCCCGAATTAGCAAAGTCATACATCGCCCAGCCAAACACCTCGCGCTTTTTGACACCGGGGTTAAGTGCATCTTGACTGAATAGCGCCATGGTTCACCTTTGAGGATTTGCTTGCAAGGAGTCTTTATACTTGATTGTGTGATACCTCCCGTTTTTTTCGCCAGTCTCGTTGGCATTCAACAAATCGTTTGCTGGGGCACACTGACCTACGCGACCGCCGTGTTTGCGCCCGATATGGCGAAGGCTTGCGGCATCAGCATCGCTTCCGTGATGACAGCCTATGGCCTAGGTTTGCTCACCAATGCTTTCGCCGCGCCCGCGCTCACGCGCTGGGTCTTGCGCATTGGCGCATTCATGCCCGCGCTGGCGGGTCTTGGCTTGCTGGTGTTGGCCTGCATCCTGCTCTCTCAAGCCAATCACGCGCTGATACTGGTGGCCGGATTCATGGTGGCCGGCGTGGCGATGGCGCTCACGCAATACGATTTTGCCTTTCTCACTGTGAAGCTGCATCAACCCGAACAGGCGCGGCGCGTGATCACGATGATCACCTTTTATGGCGCACTGGCCAGCTCCATCATGTGGCCCTCGGCATTGGCTCTGTCCGCCTGGCTGGGGATGCCTATGGCTTGGCTGGCGCTGGGCTTGATCAGCGTGCTGGGCAGTTTGCCAGCGGTGTTTCTGGCTTACCGGCAGCCCAGGGTGCCAGCGGTTGAGCGCCCTGTTTCAAGCGGCGGCGAGCCAGAGCCAACCAAGAGCCGCGCCTCATCGAATTGGGTGCTCATTGGCTTGATTGGCTTTTTATTGATCGGCGCGAGTTTGGTGGCGAATTTGCCTTTGGTGCTTTCGCAGATGCAAACACCTAGCCGCGATGTTGCTTGGATTCTTTCACTCTTTGGCATCGGCCAGCTCGCCGCTCGCGCACTGGACTATGCCGCAGCCAAGTCGCTATCGACTCGCGCTACCGTCGTTGCGAGCAGTACGAGCATCGTGCTGGCCATGGCTTTGATGGTGTCAACTGAGAGCCACACCGTAGCGGCAGCCATCTTTGTGCTGCTGCTGGGTGCGGGCAACGGTTTGGTCACGATCTTGCGAGGTGTTTTGCCAACGCAGCTGTTTCATGATGATGTCTTTGCCAAGCTCTCTGGCCAGCTCGCTCGCTACGGCGCTGTCAGCAGAGCGCTGATGCCGATGGTGGCCGCGCAAGCTTTGTCGATGCGCAGCGGCTTGGGGTTACTTTCGCTCACCTACGGCTTGCTTGCCGTGTTTTGCGGCTGGCTGCTTTGGCAGCAACTCAAAACAGATTGATTCTTCAGCCACAATTACGCGATGGCCAAACTGTATTTCCGCTACGCCGCCATGAACGCTGGCAAATCCACGGCGCTTTTGCAATCCGCCTTCAACTACGTAGAGCGCGGCATGCAGATCGTGCTGCTCACCGCAGAGCTAGACAACCGCGTTGGCCTCGGCAAGATCGCTTCGCGCCTTG
>JANMDE010000374.1:0-4807 GCA_031376105.1 Variovorax sp.
ATGCAGGTGATGACCAAGATTCACACGGACAAATCTCAAGGCTTTGGCGGAAATCTGGCTGCATTTGACCCGGTGACGAATCTGCGCGTGGGCGTGAAGGTCTTGCAGGAATGTATTAAGCGAGCCGGCTCGGTTGAAGGCGGCCTACGTCAGTATGTGGGCGCGACCAGCGATGCCACCGAAGGTGGCTACGCTGCCAAGGTGCTCGCTGAGCAAGCCAGACTTCGCCAAGTTGCCACCGGGCAAAGTGTGCCGCTGCTCATGCCAAGCCAGCCTGTGACGGTTCCCGCCGTCGTCCCTGCACCCGCGGCCGCGCCAGATCCTGACAAAGTTGCCGCGCTGTAAATCACACGCCATGCTGCAAGAGCCAGGTTCGCCTGGCTTTTTTCTGCCTTGCCAGCGCTGCTTCCCAGCGTTTGTCGGCTAAACTTCTGTTGTGCGCGACTGGCGATAGGCAGATTCCTCTGCTGACGTGGGACACCACTGGGAAGCGCACCGCAAAGTCCTTTGAGACGATGTGATCAGCCGTTCGCCTGGGCAGCCCTGCCGATATGCCAAGTATCTCGGCCAGGTCATCTCCTTTTACAGGACTGCCAATCATGTTCAATCGCAATATCCTCATCGAACAAACCGATCCCGAGTTGTTTGCCGCCATTCAAGCGGAAAACATTCGCCAAGAGCATCACATCGAGCTGATCGCCAGCGAAAACTATGCCTCCCCCGCCGTCATGGCCGCACAAGGCACGCAGTTCACGAATAAATACGCCGAAGGCTACCCCGGCAAGCGCTACTACGGCGGCTGTGTCAATGTTGACGTGGCCGAAACCTTGGCCATCAACCGCGTCAAGCAGCTCTTCGGCGCTGATGCGGCCAACGTGCAACCCCATTGCGGCGCGTCTGCCAACCAAGCCGTTTTCCTAGCCTTCCTCAAGCCCGGCGACACCATCATGGGCATGAGCTTGGCTGAAGGTGGCCATTTGACGCACGGCATGCCTCTTAATATGAGCGGCAAATGGTTCAACGTCGTCTCCTACGGGTTGAATGCCAAAGAAGAGATCGACTACGACGCGATGGAGAAATTAGCCCACGAGAAAAAACCCAAACTCATCATTGCAGGTGCATCTGCCTATTCCTTGAAAATTGACTTCGAGCGTTTCGCCAAAGTGGCCAAAGCCATTGGCGCGATTTTCATGGTCGATATGGCGCATTATGCTGGCCTGATCGCCGGCGGCGTGTATCCCAGCCCGATTCCACATGCCGATGTCGTCACCTCCACCACCCACAAAAGCTTGCGCGGCCCACGCGGCGGCATCATTTTGATGAAAGCCGAACACGAAAAGGCCATTAACAGCGCCGTCTTCCCCGGCTTGCAGGGCGGCCCGCTGATGCACGTCATCGCTGCCAAAGCGATCGCCTTCAAAGAAGCGCTGGAGCCCAGCTTCAAGGTTTACCAAACCCAAGTCATTAAAAATGCCCAAATCGTGGCGGAAACTTTGGTGCAGCGCGGCCTGCGCATCGTGAGTGGCCGCACAGAAAGCCACGTCATGCTGGTTGATTTGCGCAACAAAAATATCACCGGCAAAGAAGCAGAAGCCATTCTTGGCGATGCCTACATGACTATCAACAAAAACGGCATCCCCAAAGACCCAGAAAAACCGATGGTCACCAGCGGCATCCGCGTTGGCACGCCCGCCATGACCACCCGTGGTTTCAAAGACGAGGAAGCCCGCGCCACAGCGAATTTAATCGCGGATGTGCTCGACAACCCGCGCGATCCCGCCAATATCGAAGCCGTGAGAGCCAAAGTCGTGGCGCTGACCAGCCGTTTCCCGGTTTACGGCTGATGCCGAAGTCCTTCTCAAGCCTTGCTTAGCGCAGGCTTGAGGCCTTTTGGCCTGTAGCCTGCCTATGTCACTCGCTATCAAATAAATAGCACACTACGCAGGTTCTATAACGGCAAACAGCCATTTTCTTTGTATAAAGAGGCAAAAAAGCCCTAGAATCGGCCATGCGCTGCCCTTTCTGCTCCCACACCGACACCCAAGTCGTCGAAACCCGCATCTCAGAGGACGCAGACTCCATCCGTCGCCGCCGCCAATGCGCCAGCTGCGAAAAGCGCTTCACCACCTACGAGCGCCCGGAAGTCAACTTCCCCGCCGTCGTCAAAAAAGACGGCCGCCGCATCGATTACGAAAATATCAAACTGCGCGCCAGCCTCAACCTCGCCCTGCGCAAACGCCCCGTCAGCACCGAGCAAATCGACAGCGCCATCGAGCGAATCGAAGAAAAACTCTTGAGTAGCCCCACCCGAGAAGTCCAAAGCAGCCGAATCGGCGAACTCGTCATGCGCGAGCTCAAACGGCTAGACAAAGTCGCCTACATCCGCTTCGCCAGCGTTTACCGCAGCTTTGAAGATATTGACGATTTTCGGGCGATGGTGGATGAGGTGAGGAAGTAGATTTTCAACGCACCCAGCAACTGGCTGTCGTTCCAGTGCCACTGGCCTTGATGCCCAAATTTGTCAGCGTCAAGGTGCCACAACTTGCATCCGTCCAACCAGATGGTGTGGCGGTCAATGTAAAGTCGATATCAGAAACTGAGCTCACTGCGATTGTGTATTTTGCCGTTCCCTCTGACGGAGCCGTTTGCAGCCGAGTCGGCAATGTGGGCGCAGTCGTACCACCAGCAGCCGTGCTAAACCGGAAATTGACAGAGCGATACCGCTCCATGAATTGAGCGACTTCCAACAACGCTGTGCGTGCGCTTGCCCGGTATCCGCGCTCGATATACTGCGTATAAGCGGGTAGGGCAATCGCCGCCAAGATGCCAATGATCGCTACTGCAATCATCAATTCAATCAAGGTAAATCCTCTAGGAGAACGATTCCCACGCATGCTTGCTCGAATCTTCAATAGACTGTCAACTATCATTTCAGTTGCCTCCATACTTGCCGATTGGATATATTAACGCTAGGGATTGGCGATGCGATTGACTCCAATACAATGCCTAAAACACGTGTTTTCCCGATAACACCATTGATGCTAACAGTTTGTTCACCGCCAGCAATGGTTGAATAACTCGTAGGCACGGGGTTTTCAGTAAAAATCGTTTGACTGGTATAGAGAATGGGTGCGCCACCATCGCTGAGCACGAACACGCCGCGCGGAGACACACCATTGATTTTGATCCCACTGAAAGTGCCATTCTTGAAGGTTTTCTTGTATCCCCCCGTTAAAGGATCAATGGCGGTCACCCAAGTATCCAAGCCAGCGGTACAGTCGTCTGCCGAGGGAACAATTGAAGTAAAGATGATCGCACTTGTCCCATTGCCCAAAGGATAAAACACCGGAGGAGCCATAACTCGCTCTCCAGCGGTAATATTTGCGCCAGCCAAAGGCACTGTCCACCCTTTCTTTGTGCTATCTTGATACCAGTAGGGCGTAGCCACTGACGTCACTGTACGCACATCGCCTCCAACAACGGACGAGATTGTCGTTGAAATTAATGCAGTGCTAGTTACCACTGGTGTGAGATATGAAATCGAGGTCAGATCATCGTAGATGCCATACAAAGCTTGCGCTGTGGTCGCCGCAGCATCCGTGCTGGCTAAAAACTGTCCTGTTCCGAAATACACCATTTTTCCGCCTGTTGTATTGGCATGCGTAGGCGCAGGACCGACGCGTAGCTCTGCGGTCACGGGCTGAGTAGATGGCGTTCTATAAAGCAAGCTGGTTTGGCCTTGCCAGTTATTTGAATTCGTGTCTGACAAATCAAAGCGCCAAATACCACCTTTGTAATCCGCCCCATATACGTAGTCAATCGTATCCATACTGCCTGTTGTTTTGCGAGTCGCATCGACAAAACCCATTCCGTTGCCTGTGGTTATGCCGGCATCCAGCACTTTCAAAATATTCCCGTCTCTGAGTCTGACTACATAGAGCTTTGCTAAGCCGCTATCGCTGTTGTATCCATTGCCAAAGATGGCAACCCAAGTGCCACCAGCGAGAGGTATTTTTCCAATCACGGGTCTGCCAATGATTTGGCCGAAGGTACTGGTGTTCGAGCCAAGACCTGTTACAGGGTTCAATTCCCACAAAATACTACTGGCAGTGAAAGTTTTGGTGCTGGTGTCAATCGCAAAGATCGTGGGCACCCCAATACCCCCAGCTGCCACCGCGATCGAACGCCATTTGACTGTGGAATCATCGGGAGTTCGGATCTTTGCATGCCCTAAGCCTATCGGGCCGTCAATCAGATTGCGGTGGGTGTAGCCTGTGCTTGCCAAGGCTTTAATATCTGGTCGAGCAGCTTGTGGCATAAAGCCAAAAAGCTCGCCCCCGCCTGTTGCATCAGGCTCAGCATCAAAGACATGGAAGTAACCGCCATTAGATCCCACGGCAAGCATTTCAAAATCAAGGGTCGTTAAAAAGCTTGCATAGCTAGAATCGCTCGGCGTGTAGCCAAAATCCTTTTTTCCAATGACTTGAGGATCTGAATTGACGATATCCCCAATGACAGAGCCTGCACTAGAGCCAGCGGTCGTGCCACGATTTCGCAGTGTCCCTCCTTTGCGCTCTTCTCTGCTTGTATCGCCAATCAAATAAGCATAGGTTTGTGTATTGCCAAAATCCGATTGCTCTGCAGATGTCATACCACTGTAGCCGGTACTTGTGAGTGCATATGTAGAAGTGCCTCGGCCAAGAAATAGATTGCGCGAGCCTAGAGCTGGAATCTTCGCAGAAGCCTCCCAAGTCGCCGTGTTGCTCGCCACACCAGACGCATTGATAGCGAAAGCGTACACACGAGA
>JANMDE010000376.1:0-1512 GCA_031376105.1 Variovorax sp.
AGCGTGACGACCATATCGGCCTGCACAGCGGCTTTGGCAGCAGTGTCATGCTCAGGCTCTGTACCGAGCAAGATCAACGCTTTCAAACCGTTTTGCATCTGCGCAGCATTTTTGCCATCCACTTTAGGCTGCGCACCAACGAACTGTGCGCCCACGGTGTTGGCAGCCTCGGTGAGGTAACCCACCGTTGCGCCCGTTTGCTCACCGATCCAATTGGCCAAAGCCAACAGGCTGGCAGCATTCGCGTGATGCGCTGCGCCATTGCCCAACAAAATCGCTTTGCGATCACCTTTGAGCAAGGATTTTGCGATGCACTTGGATACATCGGTGGCGTTACCGGCGGCAGGCACCTTCACCTCATTATTCGCACCCTTCTCTGCCGCAACAGCTGCGGCCACATCGGCCAAAGCTTGCGCCCATTGCGCGGCAGGCACGGTGATGCCGCTGGCCACAGGCATGGCCCAGTCATACGCTACTGAATTGATAGCATTTACCGTACATCCCTTGCGGGCTGACTGGCGAATTCGCTGTGCAAACAGAGGGTGATCCTTGCGCAGATTACTGCCGATGATCAAAGCGCTTTGCAAGCTGGAGAGCGATGCGACCGACGTGCCCAAATAGCGCACACCTTCAAATTTGCCAAACTCAGCGTTGCGCAGACGCGCATCCACGTTGTCTGAACCCAAGCCGCGCACGAATTGTGTGGCGAGATACAACTCTTCCAACGTACTGTGTGGGCTGAGCAATGCGCCAATGGCGGACGCGGAATGGTCTGCCTTGATTTGCTTCAAACCGTTGGCCACATATTCGAGCGCCGTTTGCCAATCGACTTCTTTCCATTGGCCTCCCTGCTTGAGCATAGGCGTTTTCAAGCGCTCCTCGCCATTCAAAGCCTCATAGCTAAAACGGTCGCGATCTGAAATCCAACATTCGTTTACAGCTTCATTTTCCAGCGGCACAACGCGCATCACTTGGTTGCTTTTCACCTGAATGATCAGATTCGCACCTGTGGAATCATGCGGGCTCACCGATTTGCGGCGTGACAGCTCCCAGGTACGGGCGCTGTAACGGAAGGGCTTACTCGTGAGCGCGCCCACAGGGCAAATATCAATCATGTTGCCTGAAAGCTCAGAGTCAATCGTATCGCCCAAGAAGGTTTCGATCTCGGCATGCTCACCACGATGGCTCATGCCCAGCTCCATGCTGCCAGCCACTTCCTGGCCAAAGCGCACGCAGCGGGTGCAGTGAATGCAGCGGCTCATTTCTTCCATAGAAATCAGCGGACCCACATCTTTATTGGCAAACACGCGCTTTTCTTCGTCGTAACGCGAAGCGCTCTTGCCATAGCCCACAGCCAAATCTTGCAACTGGCACTCACCACCTTGATCGCAAATCGGGCAATCGAGTGGATGGTTGATCAGCAAAAACTCCATCACCGACTGCTGCGCTTTGATCGCTTTATCACTCTTGGTGCGCACGATCATGCCTTGCGTCACAGGCGTGGCGCAGGCG
>JANMDE010000387.1:0-3226 GCA_031376105.1 Variovorax sp.
GAAAATAAATGCGAAAGGTTTCATCGTCGTAGTCTCCAAATCGTTCTAATCATTCAAGCGACAGCGTCATGAAAAAGCTGTAGGGATCCAGCGCGTAATCTGCAAAAGGCTCACATTCTTTGAAACCAAAGCGCGTATAAAAAGCGCGTGCGGGCGCAAATTGCAGCTGCATTCCTGTTTCTAGATAAAGCCGCTTCATGCGACGCTCTTTTGCCACGTTGATGAGATGCGTCAGCATGTCTGCGCCCACGCTTTTTCCTCGATGCGCATGGGCCGTGCGCATGGATTTGATCTCAGCATGCTGGGCGCCCAGATCTTTCAAAGCGCCACAACCGAGCAAAACACCTTCTTCCCAGAGCGTCCACAAACTGATCTCAGGAAGGCGCAACTTGTCCAAATCAAGTGCATGCACGCTTTCTGGCGGTGACCAAGCACGCATATCGCGCAAATGCTCCTCCAGCAGCAGGCGAATCGGCTCGCCGCGCAGATCATCCAAAACAAAGCTTCTCATAGTTTGAGCAGCACCGCACCCCAAGTAAACCCACCACCCACACCCTCTAGCATCACAGTGTCGCCATTTTTGATCTTGCCGCTGCGCACGGCAACGTCCATCGCCAGCGGGATGGAGGCCGCCGACGTGTTGCCGTGTTGATCGACGGTGACGATGACTTTGCTCTCGGGCATTTTGAGCTTTTTGGCTGTGCCGAGCATGATGCGGATGTTGGCTTGATGCGGGATGAGCCAATCGATGTCAGCCGCGGTTTTGCCCGCTTTGGCGAGCACTGAGCGCGCCACATCGGCCAACACGCCCACAGCCAGTTTGAAGACAGCTTGGCCGTCCATCTTGAGCGTCGGGTCGCCCAAAATCTGCCCGCCGCTCACGTTGCCTGGCACGCAGAGCACGCCGACATGTTTGCCATCGGCATGCAGCTCGGTGGCCAGAATGCCGGGTTCGCTCGATGCCTCCAAAACGACGGCGCCCGCGCCATCGCCAAACAGCACGCAGGTGGTGCGGTCTTTGAAATCGAGAATGCGGCTAAAGACCTCGGAGCCAACGACCAAGGCGCATTTGGCCGCGCCGGTTTTGATCATGCTGTCAGCCACGGTGAGCGCATACACAAAACCGCTGCACACCGCCTGCACATCGAATGCCGGGGACCCAGCAATACTTTTCTTAGGCGCAGGATATGCTATTGATTCAGTAGCAAGCTGTTTAGTATCTATAAGGGCGAGAGGCTGATTTTCTTCAAAGTACTGGCCTAGTTTGTATTGCAAAATGGCTGCGGTGGAAGGGAACACCATATCGGGTGTAGATGTGGCCACGATGATCAAATCCACATCGCCTGCGCTCTTGCCGGCAGCTTGCAGCGCGGCGACGCAGGCGGGCAACGCGAGATCGCTGGCGGCCACATCGGGCGCGGCAAAATGGCGCGCATGGATGCCGGTGCGCTCCACGATCCATTCGCTTGATGTTTCGATGCCATCTTTGGCCAAACGGGCGGCTAAATCAGCGTTGCTGAGCTTGTGGGGTGGCAGGTAGCTGCCGGTGCCGGTGATGCGGGAGTATTTCGGGGCGCTAGGAATCATGGGATAGAGTTTGCCATGATTTTTTCTTCTGCCCTTGCCTTGGCTGGCACTTGAGAGAAGAAGAGAAAATACCGGACGCAAAAGTTGCGCAAAAATCGCAAAAAAGAAAATGCAAAAAAATGAGTGGGCTCAAGCTGCTTTTAAATTGCTTTTAAATTGCTTTTAAAGCGATTTTCGTTATTTTTTGCGTCTTTTGCGCAACTTTTGCGTCTTTTGCGTCCAGGATTAGTATTCAGCCCTCAACTGCACCCATCCCCGAAGCAGAAGCCAAAAGTGGAGCAGCATGCGCAATGCGAGCCTGCACCTTCGCCAGCAAGCCGTGGCTGGCAGCTTCGTAGGCCTTATTTAAAGCCGCCTCAAAAGCCATCGCGTCCGCTGAGCCGTGGCTCTTAAATACCAAACCGCGCAGGCCGAGTAGGGCTGCACCGTTATAACGCCGATGGTCAAAACGCTTTTTGAATGCTTTTAAGACAAAATAAGAGCCAATGGCAGCAACTTTACTGGGAATAGTGCGAGAAAACTCATCCTTGAGAAATTGACCGACCATCCTGGCCAAGCCTTCGCTGGCCTTCAAAGCCACATTACCTACAAAACCATCGCAGACCACAATATCGGTGACACCAGTATAAATATCATTGCCTTCGACATTACCCACAAAATTCAAATCGCCATTTTTAGCGGCAGATCGGAGCAATTCACCGGTTTTTTTGATGATTTCATTACCTTTAATGACTTCTTCGCCAATATTCAGCAGACCAACCGAAGGGTTTTCGTCATTATTCAGTACCGAAACGAGGGCTGAGCCCATGATCGCAAACTGAAAGAGATGCTCGGGCTGGCAATCCACATTTGCGCCCAAATCGAGCACCGTGGTGGTTTTGCCTAGGATATTGGGCAATTGCGTGGCAATCGCGGGGCGATCAATGCCATCCAGCGTTTTGAGTACATAGCGGGCAATCGCCATCAGTGCGCCTGTATTCCCAGCGGAAATGGCCGCTTGCGCCGCGCCATCTTTGACTTGTGCGATAGCCAGGCGCATGGAAGAGTCTTTTTTCTTGCGCAGGGCAATCTCTAATCCGTCGTCCATCGTCACAACTTCACTCGCCGGCACGATTTTCGCGCGAGGATGTGAGAAACCTCTCAAAGCGTCCGGCAAACCCACCAAGAGCAGCTGCGCCTGCGGATGCTTCTCCAAAAACGCGAGGCAGGCGGGCAAGGTGGAGGCCACGCCATGGTCGCCACCCATGCAATCGACCGCCAGGGTGATGGCAGAGGCCTCATGGCCTGCAGGCGGGCTGGGAAGAGGCATTGTCTCGCTCATGGGAAGGCAATCAGATCACTATTATTTCAATAGCATACTTTGTATATTCTATAAGGGCAAAGTGCCTTAAGGATATGAATTGGCAGGGTGAAAGCGTAAAAAAAGCCTGTTGCTCATATGCTAAGCAGCAGGCTTATTTTGGGGCGCTGAGCACGGGGCTGCGCCAGCACGGGTTTATTCGGCAGCGACTTGCTTAGGCTTAATCACCTGGCGGCCACGGTACATGCCGTTGGCGCTGATGTGGTGACGCAGACCGGCTTCGCCAGTGCTGTTGTCGACAACCACATTCGCTGCCACGAGGGCATTGTGTGAACGATG
>JANMDE010000393.1:0-9742 GCA_031376105.1 Variovorax sp.
CGCCTGCGCCGCGCTCATAGACGCGAAGTTTGATTTCTTTGCGATTAAGAATTTGCATGAAGCCAGCATTAACGCGGCGCGGAAATGCAGGGTGCGTTTGCAGCCATGCGCCCACCGCGTGCACCGGCGCAGCTTCTACATCTCGCACAACCTGCACAGCATGAGGATTGCCCATCGACAGCACTGAAAATAAAGCGTCATTTGTTACATTATTAATAGCATACTTATCAATGCTGGCGGGTGATAATTGCCATTTTTTCCATAAATTATCGTCGTGCGCAGTCGCATGCGTCGTATCAAACGGTACATCGCCCCATGCAAAAAACGGCGCGCCCATATCTACCGTCACGCGGCCATCAAGTTGCTCAGTCAGTGTGAGCGCATGGTTCATCGTCTTCACGCGCACCGCGCTTTTTTGCGTCAAGCCCTTGCTGCGCACGTAGCGCACAAAGCATCTCGCGCCATTGCCGCAGTGCTCCACCTCACCGCCATCGTTGTTGTGAATCACGTAGGCAAAGTCAAACTCAGGCGAGGGCGCAGCCCGCACCGACAAAATCTGATCCGCGCCCACGCCAAAGTGTCGGTCGCCTAAGAATTTGTACTGATCGGCTCGCAGATTAAGCAAACCACGCGTCTCATCGAGCACAACAAAATCATTGCCCGCGCCTTGCATTTTGGTGAATTGAAGTTTCATGGGTCAATTATCCCGCGAGGTACCGTTTCGCGCTCTCAATCGCTGCTGCATCTGCCTCCAGCGCCTTCGGTGACGCGGCTTGGCGGACGAGCCATTCCGTATTGCCGAGATGGCCGGGTTCGCGGGCGGAAGCAATAAGAAATGGAGTTTTTTGAGTCATGGCAAACACAGATGCGCAAAGGAAATGGGAATCAAGCCGCATACTTGAAAAACGGATTGCCGCTATTATCAATGGATGCACCGCGCCAGCTTACCCACCCTGCTCAAAGAAGTGCGCGCTTGTACCTTGTGCGCTGCTCCGTTGGCAACGCTTGGCTTGACTCCGCGCCCTGTGCTGCAGGTGGACGCACGGGCACGCATCTTGGTGGTGGGGCAAGCGCCGGGGCGCAAGGTGCACGACAGTGGTGTGCCCTTTGACGATGCCAGCGGCGAGCGCTTGCGCCAATGGATGGGCGTGGACAGCGCCACGTTTTACAACCCCGCGTTGGTGGCGATTTTGCCCATGGGCTTTTGCTATCCTGGCACCGGCACTTCTGGCGATTTGCCGCCACGACCTGAATGCGCACCGCACTGGCGGGCGCGTTTATTGGCCGCCATGCCCCATGTGGCGCTCACGCTGGTGATTGGGCAATACGCCATGGCTTGGCACTTGAGCGGGCGGGCGCAGCCCTCGGTCACCGACACGGTGAAATCCTGGCGCGAACAGGCCCCGGGCGTGCTGCCTCTGCCTCACCCCAGCCCACGTAACAATATTTGGCTCAAAGCCAACCCGTGGTTCAACGCTGAGCTGGTGCCGGTGCTACAAGCACGGGTGGCGCAGCTTTTGACGACATCCTGATTTTTTTACGACCCTCCTCAGAAAGCCCCGCATGCGCATCCCCGCTTGGACTCAAACCCTCAAAGCTCAGCCTCCCGAACTCGTTGCGGCGATTGAAGCGCGGCGCGGCGGCGCGCTGATTAATCTTGACAAAGCCTTGCTCTGGAGCGAGCCGCTGGCGCGCGGCTGGAATGTGTATCTCAAAGCGGTGCGCAGCGAGCTGCCCACCGATCGCCGCTTGCGCGAGCTGGCGATTTGCACCGTGGCCTTGCTCACGGGCGCCCACTACGAATACCACCACCATGCGCCAGATTTTTTAGCAGCAGGTGGCACGCAGCTGCAATTGGATGCTTTGGCTGCACATGTGAAGCAAAATCCGTGTTCTGCCGTTATAGAATATGAATTGTCTGCTATCGAAAAGATAGTAGTTCAATACGCTGCGCAGATGACGCTGCAAGTCAACGTGGAAGATGCGCTGTTTGCCCAAATGCAGCAAAGCTTTGACACCACGGCGCTGGTGGAGATCACCAGCAGCATCGCCACTTACAACATGGTGGCGCGCTTTTTGGCGGCGCTGGGTGTCAATCCTGAAGATCAGGATTGACCCTCATTCCGTTTCCAAATCATTTCTAGACTATCGCGGCGGCAATAAAAGCTTGAACAAGCCTTTGCAAATGTTCTTTGCTTGGCTCAAACGCTCGCCAGAGCACCCGGGGCGGATGGCTCCATGTCCACCAGCGGAATCAAGCTTTGTTTGCCATCGGTGAGCTGAATGCGCCACCTCCCCCTTTACTTACACCATCCGCCCCGGGTGCTCTGGCGAGCTTGGCTCAAGTCGCGCATTGTGGTACGTCACCAGAACCCATACCCGTGTGATGCGGCTTTGCGTCTGGCGTAAGTAAAGGGGGAGGCGGGCAAGGGGAGTAACCGGAGAAGGTAAAGTGAATTCCCGCCGGAGGACATGGAGCCAGCCGCAAAGCCGCATCACACGGGCAGCCCCCCAGGCAGCGTATAAAGATGTGGGAGTTCAACCCTTTATTGCCGCATCAATAGGCGCTGCAAAGAAGTATTGGAATGGTTTAGAAACGGAATACATTCAATCGGCCTTGATGCCCTGCTCCCGCACGACCTTGCCCCAAATGTCGATTTGTTTGTCGATAAAAACACGGGCAATCTCAGCAGAGCCACCCACCACATCAATGCCCTGCGCATCGAGCTTCTTAGCAGTCTCTGGGTTCTTCAGGGCTTTGTTGACCTCTTCGTTCATGCGTTTCAAGATCTCGGGCGGCGTTTTGGCGGGAGCCACAATCGCCCACCAAGCGGGTGCGTCAAAGCCAGAAATGCCGCTCTCGGCCATGGTGGGCACATTGGGCAAGTCGGGGCTGCGCTTGCTGGTTGTGACAGCCAAGGCGCGCATACGGCCATTGTCTAAATGCGGTTTGGTGAGGAACACCGAGCCAATGGAGAGCGGCACATGCCCGGCCACAGCATCCGTCATGAGCGGGCCGCCGCCACGGTAAGGAATATGCTGCCAATCCAAGCCATTGCTCTTGCCCACCAAAGCCATGGCCAGATGGCCGAGCGAGCCGCTGCCAATCGTGCCGTAGCTCACATTTTTCTTCGATTTGGCAGCGCTCACCACATCGGCAAAGCCTTTGTAGTCGCTGGCAGCATGCGTGGCCAAGACCATCGGCGCGGTGCCAATCAGGGCAATGGGCTCTAAATCTTTGCGCGTATCAAAGCCCATATTGGCAATGAGCGATGGGTTCACGCCATGCGTGTCAAACACCACAGCAAAGGTGTAGCCGTCGGCTGGGCTTTGCGCTACCAGCGCCGTGCCAATGGAGCCAGAAGCACCGCCTTTGTTGTCCACAATCACGGTTTGCCCGAGCTGCGCTTGCAAGGGTTGCGCCAAAATGCGCGCCACTTGATCGACTGAGCCGCCCGCAGGGAACACAGCCACCAATTTGATGGGCTGCTTGGTGGGCCAAGCTTGAGCGACCGCCAAAGATGGAAGGGTGCAGGCGATGGCGAGGCAAGTTGCCCAGCGCAGAATATTTTGATTCATAGTGTCTCCAAGGGAAGACAATATTGTGAGCCAAAAGCGGACCCTCAAGCATCGCAAAACAAGTCTATCTGCTGTTCACAATTTCAAAGCAAGGCCACAAGTCATGCCAACACATCCTCAGCGGAAAGCGAATACGCCTTCCCAAACCCAGCGTTCAAGCTCGCTCGCTGTGGCACAAGCCGCCAGAAATCAAAATCCGTGAAGTCAGCATACATTTCCGCGCCGGGATGACGTTTCAAAAATTCTTGCTTGACTGCTGCACGATGCTCGGAGGCGACTTTGGCGGCCAAACAAACCACCGTGATGCGGGGATGGCGCAGCGGATCACCATCACCGGGTTCGCCCAAAAGCAAAGAACAGCGGCCATCCGCTTCCAAAGCACCATAGTGCGCCGATAAGCGAGAAATTAAAATCAAAGGCACACCACCTGCATCCACCGCGAGCGAAACCTTTGAGGCCAGCGGCCAACCCGTATCCGGCTCCAAAGTAGCTAAAGCGCCGTGCGGGCTCTCACGCACGAAAGCGCGCGCTTGGTTTCGCGCTGCGTCGTCGGTTTCCCTCAAGACCTGCGGCTTGTCGGGCTTACTGGACAGTGACATGCATCACCACCGCTTCGCCATCGGTAGGCGTATCTGGCGCATTACGGATCGCCAGTTCAAACGCAGAGAGGCGTTTGTAGACCGAGATCAATTCCACAATCGTGCTCCAGCTGTTCACCAAGAACTGGAATGAGCCTTCAACCCGCTCAAACACATTCGATATTTGCTGCATCAAGCCCAGTGTGATCGTGCCAGCCAGCAAACCGGGCGACATTGCAATCAACGGAATCAGGCCGCTGTATTGCAGATAAAAATAGCGCGCCACATCAAAATAAGCGTAATGAAAAAACAATCGGAAATGGTTGGTGCGTACCTGCGTCCAAATGTCTGCCAGCGTGGGCGGTGTGGCGCGGGTGGCATCATCCTCACCGAGCACCAATTCCTTACGGTAAGCGGCCTCTACACGCTGATTGTTAAATTCCAACCCTGGTAGCTTCATGCCTACCGTTGCGAGCAGCACCGTACCAAAAATCGCAGACATCAACGCCGTCCAAACCAACGATTGACTTACCGCACCCACAAAAGGCAACTCGGGCACTTTGGCAGACAACGTCCACAAAATCGGTAAAAACGCCACCAGCGTCATGATGGATCGCAGGAAACTCACGCCCAAGCCTTCCATGATTTTGGCAAAGCGGTAAGTGTCATCTTGTACCCGCTGTGAAGCGCCCTCAATATGACGCACTTTGTGCCAGTTGGCGCTGTAAAAAAGCGTTAAGGCCGTGCGCCAGCGAAACACCCAGTGCTTCACAAAATACTCCAACACCACCGCCACGCCCACAAAAATACCCGCAATCTTTGCGAAGATCAACACCTGCCCATAAAACTCAGCCGGCGTGCTGCTGCCCGGCTTTTGCAAAATCTGCTGGATGTAGTCGTAAAACGAGCCATACCAGCTGTTGAGCTCCACGGTGAGCTGCACTTTGTACCAAGTCACCCCGATAATCAGCGCCCCGCCTAACCATGCCCAAAGCCACCATTGGCGGCTGCGAAAAAAAGACTGAAACATAAAAGGGTTCCTTGTAGCAAAATCTACGTTAAGAAAGCGAATTTAACCCATGCCCCGCGACTCTGCCCTGCTCTACCCTCCCAAGCCCCTCGCGCCGCTCTTGCAGGCGGCCACTGTCTTGCTGCTGCGCGACAGCCCTCTGGGCGTGCAAGTGCTCATGACGCGCCGCGCCATGACGGCCAGCTTCGCGCCGGGCGCATACGTGTTCCCCGGCGGTGGGATCGAGCCTGACGACCAGAAATATGCCTCAAATCAGCCATTAAGCCCCATAAATAGTGCGCAGAGTGCTCAGGATTTCATAGCGACAAGAAAAACGCAAACTGCGCCGCAAGTCACTTGGGCGCTCGCCGCGATTCGCGAAAGTTTCGAAGAATTAGGCGTTGTCATCGCGCGGCAAAACAATGGCGAGTGGATCACGCAAGCGCAGGTGGCACAACTGGATCGACACGCCAATTTCTATACACAGATGCTCACGAATGAGTTCCAAATCGCTGCGCAAGGCGTGTACGTGCTCGCCCACTGGATCACAGACCGCGATATGCCCAAGCGGTTTGAAGTGCCCTTTTTGGTGGCGCGCATGCCAGAAGGCCAAACGCCTGTGGCCGACGAAAAAGAGCAGTTTGCCCCTGAGTGGATCAGCCCGCAGGATGCGCTCACACGCTTTGACGCCGGCGATTTTTTCATGATTTTCCCCACAATTCGCACCCTGCAAAAACTAAGTGGCTACACCACAGTTGACGACGTGCTCACGGCCTGCGCCAGTGAACAACCACTATGGACAAGTTGCCCACGCGCTGGCCTGTTGCAGGGCAAAGAGGCGCGTTTTATGGAATATGAGACAGCCTTCGGCGAGCTCGCTATGGTGTCGCCCTACGGCCAGATCGGCCACGAGCTGGCTTGGCAGCATGAAAAGCCGGTGCAACTACTGCAACACGTCTGGCGCTTAACGGCCCCCAACCCCGGCATGATGACTGGCCCGGGCACCAACACCTACATCGTGGGCACGCCGGAAAAAGGCTATCTCGTGATCGATCCCGGTGCAGACATTGCCTCGCATATTGAGCGCATTTTGCGCGCCACCAATGGCGATATCGTCGCTATTGTCTGCACGCATTCGCATCCGGATCACTCCCCCGCTGCCAAGCCGCTGCAAGCGCGCGTGGTAGAAGCCAGCAACACCGTGCCCATGGCGCTGACCGCCGAGTTTGCGCAACACATTTGCCCTATCCTCGGCCTGCCCAGCGCCTCATCTGCGCGCGAAAGCGCTTGGTTTGATCCTGATATTGCGCTACAAAATCATGAGCAGCTTTCGCCTTATTTCCGACGCCCTTACGATGAAAAGCCTTTTGACATCAGCCTGCAAGTGGTTCACACGCCCGGTCATGCCGCCAACCACCTGTGCCTCATCCTGCCTGAAGACGGCCTGCTGTTTTCTGGCGATCACATCCTGAACGGCAGCACCACAGTGATTGATCCGCCCGATGGCAATATGAGCGATTACCTTGATTCGCTCGACACGCTGGCTGCTCTGTGTAGGCAGCACGATCTGCGCTTCATCCTTCCCGCCCATGGCTTCGTACTCAGCCATTGTGATTCAGCGCAAGCCGCGCCCGAGCAATGGGGTGATGCCAAAAGCGATACGCGGGGTGGTGCAGCTCGAGCCATTGCTGCCTTGAAGCTACACCGCCTCAAACGCGAAGCGAGAATCATCGCCGCCATGAAGATCAAACCCAAAGGCAGCATCGAAGAGCTCGTCCCCATTGCTTACCGCGATGTTGACGCCAAGCTCTGGCCGATCGCCGCACGATCACTGGCAGCGCATGTGCAACGGATTCGGGAAAAGAAGCTAGCGTGATGAGTAGACGCTTTTAAGGCCGCGCATATCCCTCGCAAGCACCTGCGTTTGGCCTGCCTCTGCATTCACGCGTGAGGCGTTTGTCTCGCTCGGCGCGGGATTCAGCGCTGCCCTCATGAAACGTCACGTTGCCGCTCTTTTTAGCTTTGGCTTTCTTTTCTTTCTTCGGCTTTTTGGCTTTTCCGCTGTCTTTCGCTGGTGTCGCTTGCGCGGACAGAATCGGTGACGAAAAAGCAGGATTTGCCCTGACATTGTTTGGATAGTTTGCTATAAAAAACAAAGCCGCTGCAATAACAATGGGGGTGATTTTCATGGTTTTGGTCCCTGTTGGAAAGTGGTTGAAATCATAGCCAAAACCAAGCCTGCTGTGAACCCCCATGCCCAACCTGTCGGAGCATCCATAGAGCGCAGCCTCTAGGCATTTAGAAGCAGCAACCTAAACACTTTTGGTTCAAAGGGCTACATTTCGTCCATCACATTTTTATCTCAACCATTCATCTGGAGTTCAACATGGTCAAGAAAGTTAACAAAGCCGCATCAGCCGCTAAATCCAAGGGTCTCAACCCAGCTGCGCTTGCAGAGAGCATCAAAGCTTCTGCTCAGCAAATCTATTTGGCTGGTTTGGCTCAATTCTCCAAAGCCCAGCAAAATGGCGGCAATGTGTTTGAAACCATGGTCAAAGAAGGCCTGGCTGTCCAACGCAAGACGCAAGCGGCTGCCGAAGAGCGCATCAGCGAAGTGACCAACAAAGCTGCTGGTGTGGCCAACGAAGTCGCTGCCAAGGCTACCGGCCAGTGGAACAAGCTGGAAGACATTTTTGAAGACCGCGTGGCTCGCGCTCTGAACAAGTTGGGCGTGCCCTCTGCTAAAGACATCGAGACGCTCATCAGCCGCATCGACTCTTTGAGCAAGCAAGTCGGCTCTAAAGCCACCGCTGCTGCCAAGCCAGTGCGTGCAGCAGCCAAGACGGTGAAAGCCAAAGCCGCCACGGCCGTGAAAAAAGCACCTGCTAAGCGCGCTCGCAAAGCCGCTTGATTACTGTTGTGAATCCAAGGGCGCTGCGAAGCGCCCTTTTTTATGTCATTTTTAAAGAAAAACAGCGGTTTACCCTTATAAATACTGCATAGAGTGCTCATAAAATAGTAGCAAATCAAATTTCTTTAGAACCGCTTCAGACACACTGTATGGCCTCCGTGATTCGCTTCCCCAACCCCAATCCTTCTCGCCCTCCTTCAAACCAGCCAGCATCAAGCAAACCTCGCATTGCTCTGTCGCTTGCGGGCGGTGGTCCTCTAGGTGCGATCTATGAGATTGGCGCATTGTGCGCTTTGCAAGAGGCACTCGATGGTATTGATTTCACTCAACTTGATCACTATGTTGGCGTGTCTGCGGGCAGCTTCATTGCCGCCTCTTTGGCCAATGGCATGAACCCGCAAGAGCTGTGCAAAAGCTTCATCGATAACGATCAAACAGATGCCGATGACGGCAAGCATAGCGATCGCTTTGATCCCGCTTGGCTCATGCGCCCGGCCTTTGGCGAATTCGCCCGTCGCGCCATCATGCTGCCCGGCCTGCTGGCCGGCGCCGCTTGGCGAGCCACGGTAGAGCGCAAAAGCATCGTGAGCGCCTTGGAATTGCTGGGCCCCGCACTACCCACGGGCGTATTTTCTAACAGCGATGTCAACGCCCGTATGGCCACCATTTTTTCGCAGCCTGGTCGCAGCAATGATTTCCGCACCCTGCAAAAAATGCGCGGCAGCCGCCTGACCCTGGTCGCCACCAATCTCGATTCCGGCGAATCCGCCCCCTTTGGTGCGCCAGGTTTTGACCACGTGCCCATCTCGCAAGCCGTACAGGCCAGTTCTGCTTTGCCGGGCCTGTTCCCGCCCGTAGAAATCGATGATCATTATTTTGTCGATGGTGCATTGAAGAAAACGCTGCATGCCAGCGTTGCCTTACAAGAAGGCATGGATTTGGTGATTTGCCTCAATCCTCTCGTACCTTTTGATGCGCTGAACGCGCGCCCCGCTGTAATGCAGCGCGGCCTGCCCAAAGAGCGTCAAAGTATTCCGCGTATTGTGGATGGCGGCCTGCCCGCCGTGCTCTCGCAAACCTTCCGCTCGATGATTCATTCGCGCCTAGAGATGGGCATGAAGGCCTATGAACGCGATTATCCAGACACAGACATCGTGCTCATCGAACCCGATCAGCGCGACCCAGAAATGTATCTGGCCAATACCTTCAGCTACAGCCAGCGCCGCAGCTTAGCCGAGCATGCCTATCAGCAAACTCGCCATATGCTGCGCGCCCGCCGCAGCTCGCTCACAGCCAAGTTTGAAAAGCATGGCATCACGGTGAACGAAGACGTGCTGGCCGATCCAAAGCGCCAGCTCGTGATGCCCGCAGTCAAAGCCAGTCAAGTGGGCAAGGCGGTGCGGCGCTTGGAAGAGACATTAGAAGATTTGGAACGGCAGTTTGCTTGAAGCTTTGGCGCTCATTTAGGTTTCGCTTTGGGTACAGCGGGTGCGAGTGAGGCAAGGCGCTTGGGTTATCTCACGTAGGTTCTATGTTCAAAGTCAAGCGCTTTGCGGCGATTTCATGACTTTTGCTGGATCAAACAGCTGATTGCTGTGCCAGATCACAAAAGCGATCCTCAGTAGCTTTCTGGCAATCACCACATAAGCAGCCGTCGTCGGCAAG
>JANMDE010000404.1:0-4580 GCA_031376105.1 Variovorax sp.
CGCGTCTCGTCCATCACGATCACGGCACCAGAGCCGAGCATCGAGCCAGCCTTGGCAATCGAGTCGTAATCCATCGTGCATTGCATCATGATGTCGGCAGGTAGGACAGGCGCAGATGAGCCGCCAGGGATGACTGCCTTGAGTTTTCTACCACCTTTCACGCCGCCTGCCAATTCGAGCAATTTAGCAAATGGTGTGCCCATTGGCACTTCATAATTAGCAGGAAATTCAACGTCGCCAGAGACAGAGTAAATCTTCGTACCACCGTTATTGGGCTTGCCGCACTCAAGGTAGGCTGCGCCACCATTGCGAATGATCCAAGGCACCGCCGCGAAGGTTTCGGTGTTGTTGATCGTGGTGGGCTTACCGTAGAGGCCAAAGCTGGCGGGGAACGGTGGCTTGAAACGCGGCTGGCCTTTTTTGCCTTCGAGCGATTCAAGCAAGGCGGTTTCTTCGCCGCAAATGTATGCACCAAAGCCGTGGAAAGCATGGAGCTGGAATTTGAAGCCGCTGTTTGCGACGTTGTCACCCAAAAAGCCTGCGGTTCGCGCCTCTTCAAGTGCTTCCTCGAAGCGATCATATTCACGGAAAATTTCGCCGTGAATGTAGTTGTAGCCGACCGATGCGCCAATCGAATAGCCCGCAATGATCATGCCTTCGATCACGATGTGCGGATTGAACATCAAAATATCGCGGTCTTTGCACGTACCTGGCTCGCCTTCATCGGAGTTACAGACAATGTATTTCTGGCCGGGGAATTGGCGGGGCATGAAGCTCCACTTGAGGCCGGTAGGAAAGCCTGCGCCGCCGCGGCCACGCAGAGCGGAGGTTTTGAGCTCGGCGATCACCTGATCCGCTGTCATGCCTGCCGGTATTTCTTTGCCGTCGGCATCTTGGGATGCGGGCAGTTTGTTGCCTTGCGCATCCACACCCAAGATTTTGCGCAGGGCTTCATAGCCGCCGCGAGCGACGTAATCTTTCAAACGCCAGTTGTTACCATTCAAACCGGCATAAATCTGTGGGCTGATATGCCGGTCATGAAAGCAAGTTTCCAGGCCGTTGGCTTGGAATTGCGAGAGGATTTGAGCGGCTGTGGTCATCGCGTTATCTCTTCAAACTGTAGTGGCGGTTTTGAGTCCGTCAATCAACTGATCAAGCTTGTCATGGCTCATGAAGCTGCACATGCTGCGGTCATTCACCAACATCACCGGCGCATCCGCGCAAGCGCCCAAGCATTCGCTGGGTTGCACGGTAAACAATTTGTCTGCTGTCGTGCCATATGGCTGCACACCGAGCTTGCTACACACATGATCCAGCGCCTTCTGCCCTCCACGAAGCTGGCAAGGCAAATTGGTGCAAACGTTGAGCTTGTATTTGCCCACCGGCTTTTGGTTGTACATGTTGTAGAAGGTTGTGACTTCATGCACCGCCATCGTCGGCATGCCCAAATACTCTCCAATGTACTTTTCCGATTCGGGGCTGACCCAGCCCTGCTCATCTTGCACGACAGCCAAGCAGGCCATCACTGCAGATTGCTTTTGATCTACGGGGTACTTTGCAACTTCTTTGTCGAAGCGTTGTTTGGTAGCTTCTGCAATCATCGGTCAATCTCTCCAAACACCACGTCCATCGTGCCGATCACGGCCACAGCATCGGCAATCATATGACCACGGCTCATTTCATCCATCGCAGCCAAATGCGCGAAGCCGGGGGCGCGAATTTTCAGGCGATACGGTTTGTTCGCACCATCGCTCACCATATAAATACCGAACTCGCCTTTTGGATGCTCCACAGTGCATAGGCTTCGCCTTCTGGCACAGCGAAGCCTTCCGTGAAAAGCTTGAAGTGGTGAATCAACTCCTCCATGTTGGATTTCATGGATTCGCGGTCAGGCGGAGCAACTTTGTGGTTTTCGGTGATGACCGGTCCGGGATTGACGCGCAGCCATTCAACGCACTGCTTGATGATACGGTTGGATTGGTTCATCTCTTCCATGCGCACCAAGTAGCGATCGTAGCAATCACCAGTTTTACCCACAGGAATATCAAAATCCATGCGGTCATAAACCTCATACGGACGCTTCTTGCGGAGATCCCAAGCCACACCTGAGCCGCGCAGCATGGCACCCGTGAAGCCGAGATTTTTGGCGCGCTCCGGAGTGACGATACCGATTCCCACCGTGCGTTGTTTCCAGATACGGTTGTCTGTGAGCAGTGTGTGGTATTCAGCCAAGCACTGATCGAAACGCTTGGCGAAATCATCAATAAAATCGAGCAATGAGCCTTGACGGTTTTCGTTCATCTTAGCCATAGATTTGGCATTGCGCACTTTGCTGGCTTTGTATTGCGGCATCGTCTCAGGCAGATCACGATACACACCGCCAGGACGGAAGTAGGCCGCATGCATGCGCGCACCGCTAACAGCTTCATACATGTCAAACAAATCTTCGCGCTCTCGGAAGGCGTACAGCATGATGGCCATCGCACCGCAGTCCAAACCGTGGCAACCCACCCAGAGTAGGTGATTGAGCAGACGCGTGATTTCAGAATACATCACACGGATGTATTGCGCGCGCTCAGGCACTTCAATGCCCATCATTTTTTCAATCGTGAGGCAATAAGCATGCTCATTGCACATCATGGAGACGTAATCCAAGCGATCCATGTAGGGCAGCGACTGGATGTAAGTACGGGTCTCGCAGAGCTTTTCTGTGGCACGGTGCAGCAGGCCGATATGCGGATCAGCGCGCTGGATCACCTCGCCATCGAGCTCAAGCACGAGGCGGAGTACACCGTGCGCAGCGGGATGCTGAGGACCAAAATTGAGTGTGTAGTTTTTAATCTCTGCCATCACTGCACCTTCGGCTGGATACCGCAATAGTTGTCTTCGCGGATGATGCGCGGCACGACTTCTCGCAGGTCAATCGTGACAGGCTGATAAATCACGCGCTTTTTTTCAGAGTCATAACGCATTTCGACGTGGCCATTCATCGGGAAATCTTTGCGGAAAGGATGACCGATAAAGCCGTAATCTGTGAGGATACGACGCAGATCGTCATGGCCCTCAAACACGATACCAAACAAATCAAAGGCCTCACGTTCATACCAATTTGCAGACGACCAAATGTCAGTAACAGATGCCACCATCGGCAAATCATCCTCTGCGGCATACACTTTTAAGCGCAGCCTCTGGTTGACATTGACCGACAACAAATGTAAAACGATGCCATAACGTGCGCCATCGTATGCGCCGTCTTTGTATTGGGAATAATCTATGCCGCACAGATCGATCAATTGCTCAAACTCACAGCCTGCTGCGTCTCTCAAGGTGATGCAAGCGGCATGGTAGTCGGCAGCAGAGACAACGACGGTGACTTCACCGAGCTTGCTATTGATGCGTTTGATTTTCTCGCCAAGAGCCGCTTGTACGGCTTCTAGCGTAGATTCAGAGGCGACGACAAATTCACTCATGTGTTTGTGCCCCTTAAGCGCGTGCGATCGTCTGTGTGCGACGAATCTTTTGTTGCAATTGAATGATCCCGTAGATCAATGCCTCTGCCGTGGGCGGACAACCGGGCACGTACACATCCACCGGCACGATACGATCACAACCGCGCACCACCGAATAACTGTAATGGTAATAGCCGCCACCATTGGCACATGAGCCCATGCTGAGCACCCAACGCGGCTCACTCATTTGGTCATAGACCTTGCGCAGCGCGGGAGCCATCTTGTTGCACAGGGTGCCAGCCACGATCATCAAGTCAGACTGACGCGGGCTGGGCCGAAACACAATGCCAAAGCGATCTAAATCATAACGGGCACAGCCAGCATGCATCATTTCGACCGCACAGCAAGCCAAGCCAAATGACATGGGCCAGAGCGAGCCGGTTTTAGCCCAATTGACCACCGTGTCATAACTGGTGGTCATAAAGCCTTCTTTGAAAACGCCTTCAATCATTGCAAGCACTCCAAATTGCAATCGCCGTCATTTGCATGAAACGAGCGTTGCAGCGGGAAACATATCCCATCATTCCCAATCTAGCGCGCCTTTTTTCCATTCGTAGATAAAGCCTACGACCAGGATCGCTAGAAAAACCATGACCGACCAGAATCCCACCGGGCCAATTTCCCGTAAGGCCGCAGCCCAGGGGAAAAGGAAGGCGATTTCCAGATCAAACAAAATGAAGAGAATGGCCACAAGGTAGTAGCGCACATCGAATTTCATGCGGGCATCTTCGAAAGCCTCGAAGCCGCATTCGTAGGGAGAATCTTTGGCCGCATCAGGCTTGCGGGGCCCGAGTACATAGCCCAGTATTTGAGGAACGACACCGACACCAATACCGTCCAGAATGAACAGCAAAATCGGCAGGTTTTCTTGAAGATTCATGTCTTGTGCTCTGGCTTGAATGCTTGAGTGGATCGCTAGTTTTGTACTGAACTTGAGGCAAAGCGGCTCAGGTAACTGCCTGAGCCGCTTGCCAAAAAGTTTGGTGCCGACGGCGAGACTCGAACTCGCACAGCTTTCGCCACTACCACCTCAAGATAGCGTGTCTACCAATTCCACCACGACGGCTTTGT
>JANMDE010000432.1:0-3909 GCA_031376105.1 Variovorax sp.
ATTGCCACGCCTTGGCAAATCATGACCGATGGCCCACTGGGCGGCGCGGCGTTTAACAATGAGTTTGGTCGCCCCAATTTGGCGGGCTATTTCCGCAGCTTTGAGCAGACGATTGCCGGGCAACATTACGGCTATCACAAGCCGATCATGATCGCCGGCGGCATCGGCACGATTGATGCGGACTTAACCCACAAGATCGAATTTCCCGCAGGCTCGCTGCTCATTCAGCTCGGCGGCCCGGGCATGCGCATTGGCATGGGCGGCAGCGCAGCCAGCTCGATGGCCTCGGGCGCGAATGCGGCCAACTTGGATTTTGATTCGGTGCAACGCGGTAACCCTGAGATTGAGCGCCGTGCGCAAGAGGTGATCAACCATTGTTGGCGCTTAGGCAAAGACAATCCGATTCTGGCGATTCACGATGTGGGCGCGGGAGGCTTGAGCAATGCGTTTCCAGAATTGGTGAACGACGCAGGCCGTGGCGCCATTTTTGACTTAAGCGCGATCCCGCTTGAAGAAACTGGCATGGCGCCGAAAGAGATTTGGTGTAACGAAAGCCAAGAGCGGTATGTGATGGCGATAGCCGCTGAGTCGCTGGAGCAATTTAAAGCGATGTGTGAGCGCGAACGCTGCCCATTTGCAGTGGTGGGCAAGACCACCGAAGCGCGTCAACTCGTCGTGGCTAGCGATCAGCAAGCCGAGAAGCAAGAAGCCGTTCATATGCCCATGAGCGTTTTGCTGGGCAAAACGCCCAAGATGCACCGCGATGTGAAAACCGTGCAGCGTGAATTCAAACCGATGGATTTCACTGGCATTGATTTGCAAGATGCCGTGATCAAGGTGCTGAGCCATCCTACCGTCGCCAGCAAACGCTTCCTCATCACGATTGGCGACCGCACTGTGGGCGGGCTCACACATCGCGATCAGATGGTCGGCCCGTGGCAAGTGCCGGTGGCCGATTGCGCTGTGACACTCGCTGATTTTTCAGGCTTCGCAGGCGAGGCAATGAGCATGGGTGAGCGCACGCCGCTGGCCATCTGGAGCGCCGCCGCCGCCGCCCGTATGGCCGTGGCAGAAAGCATCACCAATTTGCTCGCCGCGCCGATTGAACTCCAGCGCGTCAAGCTCTCTGCCAACTGGATGGCCGCATGCGGCGAGCCCGGTGAAGATGCGAAGTTGTATGAGGCGGTGAGAGCTATAGGCATGGAGCTGTGCCCCGCTTTAGGCATCAGTATTCCCGTGGGCAAAGATTCGCTGTCAATGCGCTCGCAGTGGAAAGATGCGCAAGGCGATCACAAAGTCGTCTCCCCTATCTCGCTGATCATCAGTGCGTTTGTCTCTTTGAAAGATGTGCGCGGCGCACTCACGCCGCAGCTCAACCGCGATGAAGCAGACACCACGTTGATCCTGATCGACTTAGGCCAAGGAAGCAGGCGCATGGCTGGCTCGGTGTTTGCGCAGGTGCTCGACCAAGAAGGCAGCGAAGTGCCGGATCTGCACAGCGCCGATGATCTGAAAAACCTCGTCAACGCGATCAACCAATTGCGCACCGAGAAAAAGCTCCTTGCTTATCACGACAAGAGCGACGGCGGCTTGCTCGCCACCGTTTGCGAAATGGCCTTTTCAGGCAACGTCGGCGTGAGCTTGAATATCGACATGCTGCTGGTAGAAGGCGACGGCATTTCAGACAGCCGCGCTGAATATGGCGACAGCAAAAACTGGGCAAGCCAAGTGAGCGCGCGCCGCGAAGAGCTGGCGATCAAAGCGCTGTTCAACGAAGAGCTCGGCGTGGTGATTCAGGTGCGCACTTCTGAGCGCAACGCGATCATGCAAACCCTGCGCGAACATGGTTTGTCGAAACACAGCCACTTCATCGGAAAAACCCGCCCCGCGCACGCAGCGCTGGACGACGGCAAAGGCGAGATCAGTATTTGGCGCGACACGAAAAAAGTGTTCTCCGCCAAGCTGCAAGACCTGCATCAAGTGTGGGACAGCGTGAGCTGGGCCATTGCACAGAGGCGTGACAACCCAGCCTCAGCGGATGCCGAGCACGCCGCCATCGGCGATGTGGCAAATCCGGGTCTGCATCTGCATTTGAGCGATACTTTTAAGAGAAATGAGGCTCTTGCCCATATAAATCAAGAAAAGTATGCTGCTAAATTAGTAGCAAATAGCATCAATGCAAACGCTCCTGCCGTCCTCAAGCAGCGCCCCAAAGTCGCCATCCTGCGCGAGCAAGGCGTGAACTCGCATATTGAAATGGCCTACTGCTTTGACCACGCCGGTTTCGAAGCTTTTGATGTTCACATGACCGATCTGCAAACCGGTCGCGTGAATTTAAAAGACATGCAAGGCCTGGTGGCTTGCGGCGGCTTCAGTTATGGCGACACGCTTGGCGCAGGCATCGGCTGGGCGCGCAGCATCACATTCAACGACGCGCTGCGTGAGCAATTCCAAGCCTTCTTTGCCAGAGACAACAGCTTTGGCCTCGGTGTCTGCAATGGCTGCCAAATGTTTGCCGAGCTGGCCGATATCATCCCCGGCGCGCAAGACTGGCCCCGCTTCACCCACAACCAAAGTACCCGCTTTGAGGCACGCCTCTCCATGGTGGAAGTTCTCAGTAGCCCATCTCTTTTCTTTAAAGACATGGCGGGGGCTAGGCTGCCGATCGCAGTGGCTCACGGTGAAGGTTTCGCCAATTTCAGCCAACGCGGTAACGCTAGCAAAGTCATCCCAGCGATGCGCTTCACAGACAACTTTGGCGCGCCCACAGAGCAATATCCGTTCAACCCCAACGGCAGCCCCAATGGCCTCACCGCCGTCACCACGCAAGATGGCCGCTTCACAGCCCTCATGCCCCACCCCGAGCGCGTCTTCCGCAACGTGCAAATGAGCTGGAGCAACGGGAACATCGACGAGCACAGCCCGTGGATGCAGATGTGGCGCAATGCGTTGGAATGGGTAAAAGCCTGATGTTTAGAGCGGTTTTCGCAATTAGCCGGCGTATTTATTGCGCACAATGCTATTGAATTAGTAGTGATAACGAAAGTCGGCGAGTCTTTATGCATAACGTCAAACTGATCAAACGTGTTGTAACTGCGCTTTTCACACTCACTACTCTTGTTGCTCCTATCACCCCACTTGCTTTGTATCAGATTGGTCTTTTTGGAGCCGGTGGTATTCCAACGGAGCCCTCAAAAATTGCCGCGCAAAACGACTTGCAAAATGAGTGGCGAAGCTACCGGGGTCAATCTGAGCCGAAGTTAACAATACTCAACCCCAATACGTATATGCTGATTGCTGGTGAGGCAGGTTCAACAAGGGCATCAATAGCGGTAGCAGTGCGTGTAGCACAGTCGCAGCAATTAGAAACTCAGAAATATGAAAGCCAGTCATGGTGGCATCTTTCTGGCGCTGCGCTGACAATTTGGCTGACTAGGAATTGGTCGATAGAAGAGTTACTTTCAAAGTCGCACGAACTACGCAAATCAAACGCTTCAACCGTAGATCGAAAAGTTTGAAGCGTCTTTGATGGCTACAAGGCTGCGGCTGTGATTGGGTTGTCTCACGAAGCGAAATAAAGGTGGAGACGGCGCAGCCGGCGGAGGACATTCGCGCAGTGGGACAGTCCCAGCGCAGACGTGGCCGCCCTCTGCTTTTAAAAACTCACGAACCAAGCTTGACATCGCGTACGTAATTGCGTACGAAATTGCGTACTATAGAAGACTCACAATTTTAGGCGTCCATCATGCAAACCTTCACCGCCAGCGAAGCCCGTGCCAATCTCTATCGGATCATGGATGAGACTGCCGAATTCCATCAGCCGATCATCATTTCTGGCAAGCGCACAAATTCCGTTTTGATCTCTGCGGATGATTGGAGCGCTATTCAGGAGACGCTTTATCTGCTGGC
>JANMDE010000439.1:0-3766 GCA_031376105.1 Variovorax sp.
CTAAGAGTTTGGCCGCCGCATCTTCACGGTAAAACAGCCAGATGGGCTCCATAAACAGGCTACCCAGGGTGGCTAGATTGTCTTGATCGGTCTCAGTGAGTTCATTCGTTCCGCCCTGCACGAAGCCGACATCGACCAAGCCATCGCGCAAGAGCTTGAGATTGGCCGATGAGCCTTCGGTTTGCACGATTTTCACTGTGATGCCGTTGGCCTTGAGATAGCTCACATATTTTTTGCCCAGCTCGTCATAGGCACTTTGCGCAGGGCCCGTGGCCAGTGTGACGGTTTTGGGTGGATTTGGATTGAGCCACCAATAGGCCAGGCCGAGGAGCACAACACCCAGTGCAATAAATGGCCCAAACGAGACGAACAGGTCACGCAGGGAGATCAGGGTGTAGCGAATGGTTTTGGTCATGGCGCTACTTTAACTTGGCTTTCGATGAGTTTGATAGGGTGACCAAGGAAGAGAATAAGACAAAAACTGGACGCAAAAGACGCAAAAGTTACGTAAAAGACGCAAAAAGAAACGACTAAATTTTGATGCTTCTTATCGCAGACCTCTGCGAAGTTTTCGCGTTCTCTGCGTCCAGAGAATTTCCTCTATCCCATCAAAGGTAATACAAACGCAAAGAATCCACCCACCAAATAAATCCCCACGCTCACCCAATACACGTGCAGTGACATTTTTCTTGTGCGTAGACAGGCATCGCGCAACGCAGGATCAATCGGGCAAGGCGCGTTGCGGTTCGCCCACTGCAGTGCGCCACTGGCTGCGAGCATGAGACCTGCGAAAATGAAGAGGCCGAGTTTGTGCTCCGAGAGCCAAACGATCTGCGGAAACGCCCCCACCAGCCCAGAGAGCGCGGCACCTGCACCCAGCGCCACCAAGAGTGCGGGCAGGGCGCAGCAGATCAGCGTGGAGCTGCTGGCAAACAGGCTGACGACAGAGGAAGCCAAGCTGCTGCGGGTTTGCTGCACGCCATCACCTGCTTGCGCGATAGCATCTAAATTGGCACTCATTTCTTGCCTGTGACTTCAGATCGGATCTGCTGGACAGTCAATGACGAAGCTTCAAGTTTCACCACGTCGTATCCTGCATCGGTGATTTCGGCGCGAATGAGCTTGTCGTCAAGCTTCTGGCCTGCCTTGGCCTCCACGGCAACAACTCGTTTTTTTAAATCAACAAAAACGGCCTGTGTAGCGGGTAGCGCACCTAAGCGCTTTTCAATGCCCTGCGCGCAGAATGCGCACACCATACCATTGACCGTGACTTTGATAGATTCAGTAGAAAAAGAAGCTGTAGCCGTTATAGATGCTACGCAGAGTGCTATTAATTTAATAGTAAATGATTTCATGATGAAACTCCTTAAAAAATATACATAAAGTTGAAACGCGCTTGCCTGTTGGAACTGATACCCGTTTCGATAAAGTAGCGCTTGTTGATGAAGCGCAGCATGGGTGTGATCTCTGTGCTGTCAGACAAGCCCCGCATGCGCCGCGCCTCCACGATCAACCAAGGCTGTGTTTCGTCGTAGTCGGTTTCGTAAAACGAAAACCCAGCGCGCACTGCACCATAGTCGTGGTTGATGCCACTGGCGCGATACAAGCGAGCGGTTGCAGACACATAAACGCGCGCCGTTTCATAGTCGGCAGACAGGCCGGGCGCTAGCATGGTGCGTGAGCCAGAAAAGCCTGTGCCGCGCACGGGGCCGAGGCCGCCCACAAACCATACGTTGGCTTGCGAATGTTCGGCATTCCAGCGCTTAACTAAGCGCGTGTAGTTAACTTCTGCAAACTCGCGCACGATTAGCTTGTTGTCGGAGCGCATCCAGATGCCCCCCGCGCCCAGCGCATCACGCGGTGTGAGTGCATGGTTAACCCAAGCCTCTCGCCAATTCGGGCCTATGTCGCCCATGGCCATCGTGCTGTCTTTGAAGCCCATGGGGCCGGCCCAGACGGAATTGCTGACTGCCATGAGGGCGACCGTGAGCCAATGAAAAATTTTCATACTTATTCTCCTGAAAGTGAATGAATGAACTACTAAGCGCAGCTCGAAAACAAGCGATTTTTCAGAGAATCGGAATATGGCCGGGCGGTGGCACAACTCGGGTGGCAAATGCGACCCATTGCGCTGGAATCGAATACTCAGGAAGGAGGTGCAGCCTCGCTTGCGAGCTCACTTGGCTCGCAATCGGCACAGCCGTGCAGATGGGTTGCAAATGACAAGTCCCGTTATCCGACATACCTTCGCATTCAGGCATGCTCGCATGGGCAGTCGAAGGCGCAGCAGCCACCGCGGGAAGAGCCATCGAAGCCTGCATCCAAGGACACCAGTTCTGCGCAGCAAGTGCGAAGCGGACAGGCAAAGACACGGTTAGCACGAGCAGCACAAACAAGCGCATGAACCGGCTGCATTTCATTTCAGGTCTCCGGTTTAAGAATTTCCAACAAATGAAGCTGCTCGCGCATGCGGCCTAGCCCATAGCCGACGATGCCGGCGATCAGCATGTAGCCTAGCGCTAGCAAGCAAGGCAGCCAATTGTTCATTTTGCTTCCACCTTTTCTACATCTGTCACCACAAAAGCGCCTTGGAGCTGCTCTGCGCTGAACTTGATTTTCTCGCCTGCGGCCAGCTTGTCAAACAGTTTCTCATCACGCACTTGGAACACCATGGTCATGCTGGGCATGTCGAGATTTTTGATCGGGCCGTGTTTGAGCGTGACTTTCTTAGCTTCTTTATCGACCTTACGAACTTCGGCTTCAGCCATTTCTTTGGCCATCGGTGCTGCCACAGTGGCCGTGGCTGGCGCGGCGGTTTGCGCCATGCTGCCGCAGGCGGTTGCGGAAAACATGGCTGAAATGATCAGGGTTGAGAGTTTCATGGGGGTGCTCCTATTAAGTTTGAATGAGATGAGTTAAATCAACGTGGCGCGGGTCATTTTTGAGGACGAGGAAGACAAAATTTAATGACCCCGCAAGCATTGCCAAGATGGCATTTCGTGTTGGGCAGCGACGAGCGGTGGACTCACTGCTTCTGACTTGTGTGACGATCACCTTTACCTCTAGTGACTTTGATTTCCCCCACCATACCCGCTTGATAGTGGCCTGCGATCAAGCAAGCGAAATCAAAATCGCCGGGTTTGTTAAATGTCCAAATGATCTCGCCTTTAGATTTGGGCTTGACGTGCGCCATGTAGGGCTCGTCATGCTCCATGTTGGGGAATTTGATCATTTGCAAAGCATGCGCATCGTTTTCTTTTTTTGTACCGATGACGAATTCATGTAGTACTTGCCCAGTATTGTTGACAACGAATTTGATTGTTTCTCCTTGCTTGACATCGATCTTATCGGGAAAGAAGCGCATGGAATCCATCATTTTGACTTCAATCGTGCGCTTGACAGCCTTCGCATCGCCGGCGATGCCCCAATCTTTCTGTTCCTTTTTAATAGAGCCTGCTTTTTTGCTGTGATCTTTATCACCATGCGCGAATACTGCGTTGGCGCTCAAAAGAGCAGCGGCGCTGGCGAAAGAAAGTAGGATGGTTTTGAGATTCATGAAAGCACCTGTTAAAGACACTATTACTGTGCATAGCCGCGCAGCAAAGCGTAGGCTGTTGTTTGCTCAGCTTGCAAAAGTCGGGTTTGTTGCAAATGCGTTTTGAGATGCGATGCACGGATCTCGGCTTGCAATTGACCGATGCGTGTTGTCAAACGATCCACAGCGGCTGCATCAATTTGTTGGCTGGAGAAGGCAAGATCCAGTGCC
>JANMDE010000446.1:0-11463 GCA_031376105.1 Variovorax sp.
CTCATCTATCTCGCCGACAAGCCCATCAACGCGGCCGGCCCGGATTTCGAAAGGTGCTCGTTGACAGCCGGGGCCGCGTGCAGAGCGAGCTTGAGGTAGTGCCGCCGACTGATGTTGGGTACTCCCGTCTGAAGGCAGGGGCCATGCCTCAAACTCGCAGCCGCTCTACCCAAAAAGAAAGCTTCCAAACATCAAGCAACCCATTCAGAAGCAAGGAGTAAAAACGCGAACACTATAAATTCAATAGCAAACTATATAGATAATATAACGGCAAACAGAAGAAAACACTCAAAACATCACTTGATACACACCATCCGCACCTGCTTGATATCCGTCAGCCCCATCATCACTTTTTCCATGCCATCCATCTTCAAGGTACGCATGCCACCACCCACCGCCGCCACAAAAATATCCGCCACACGGGCGCGCTCTTGGATGAGTTTTTTCACGGTGTCATCGCCAATCAGCAGTTCATGCAAACCAATGCGGCCTTTGTAGCCCGTTTTATTGCATTTGTCGCAGCCCACCGCGTTGTAAAAACGCAGTGAGCCATCTTTACCGTAGTTATTGGTCCAAGTTTCTAGCAGCTCCTGACGCGCTCCGCCAGGGTCTGCTACCCAAGCTGCCGTGTGCTGCAAATCTTCGGCGTATTCTTTCATGAACTCCTTGACTTCCTTCGCATCGGGCGTGTATTCCTGTTTGCAATCACACAGCTTTTTGGCCAAACGCTGCGCGAGAATGCCCAACAAGGCATCAGCAAAATTAAACGGATCCATGCCCATGTCAAGCAAGCGAATGATGGATTCAGGGGCACTGTTGGTGTGCAGCGTGGAAAACACGAGGTGGCCTGTGAGCGAGGCCTCCACGCCCATGCTCACTGTTTCTTTGTCGCGCGACTCACCCACCATGATGATGTCTGGGTCCGCACGCAAAAAAGCACGCATGATCAACGCGAAGTCAATGCCGGCTTTTTTGTTGACCTGCACTTGGCGCAAGCCTTTTTGCGTGATCTCCACCGGGTCTTCAGCGGTCCAGATTTTGGTGTCGACTTTGTTTAGGAATTTCAAGACCGAATGCAGTGTGGTTGTCTTGCCAGAGCCGGTGGGGCCGCAAACATAAAACAGGCCATAAGGTTTAGAAACCGTCTTTTCCAAACGCTCACGGTTGTGCGGCGTGAGGCCAAGCTTATCCATAGGAATCGGCTCGCCCGATGCCAAAATACGCATCACCACATCTTCCACGCCGCCAGACGAAGGAATCGTCGCAACGCGCAGCTCGATATCAAGTGGGCCATACTTTTTAAACTTGATCTTGCCGTCTTGCGGTTTGCGTTTTTCAGAAATATCCAAATCGCACATGATCTTCAGTCGCGTGACCAAAGCTTGACGGAAGCTGGCTGGCACTTCAATATAGGTTTGCAAGCTGCCATCAATGCGGAAGCGAATGCCGGTTTTTTCTTTGCCGGGCATGGGTTCGATATGAATATCCGAGACGCGCTGGTTGTAAGCATCAATGATGACTTTGTTAACGAACTTCACCAACTCGTTGTCCGCTGCAGCGGATTCGAGCGTGGATTCATCGGCATCATCGTCCAAGGGCGCATTCAAATCGGCTAAAAGTTCATCAATCGTGCCGCCTTCCACACCTGCACCAAAGAATTGAACAATCGTTTCTTCAAATTCGGTATGTGTTGTGACACAAAACTTTAATTTACTGACACGCGGGAAAATCTGCTGCACGATGCGCGAGCTGCGCACGGCCTCAGGATCCAGACACATGATGACCAAGCCTTCGGGCGACTCTTCGAGCGGAATCCAGCCTTGCGAATGCACGAAATCAAGCTTCAAAGGCGAATGCAGCATTTCCGAGCGGATGCGTCCGCCCTTAAAAGGCTCGTAGTCCACACCAAAGAACTTGGCCAGCGACGGACCAATCTGCAAAGGGCGAATACCAAACTCCGCCATCAGCAAATGCTCCACCGATTTGGCTTGCTCTCGGGCTTGCGCCACACAGTCTTTGAGCTGCTCGCTGGTGAGCACGCCATCTTTGACCAGGCCATCATATTTCGTGGCTTTTTTACGCGCGCTATCTTCAACCAACTTATTGGCCTTCTCGGCACGCTGGCGAATCGCTGTAGCCAGTGTTTTGCAAAGCTGCGTGGCCCCTTCCAACTCCAGCTCACCAAAGGGCACATCGCCTTTGTTGTTGATCACTTGCAGCACACCATGCAAATGCTCGCCATCCATAATTGGCATCACCAGCATTTGCTTGGTACGGTAGCCAGAGCGCTTATCCACTTCTTTTAAAAACGACAGCGAAGGATGGATGCGCTTCAAAGCCTCGTCTTCATACACATCGGCAATATTGACTGGCGCACGGGCCATGGCCACGTAACCTGCAATGCTCTGTACCCCAATGGGTAGTTTCAAGTCTTTGGCTACATTCAGACCCGTCTTGATCTTGGAGGTGATCGAGGTGCCGTCTTCGTTTGCAGCGTAGAGCGTCAGTCGATCGGCATTGAGCAGCTTGCAGATGTCTTCGCTGGCTTCGAGCATGAGCTGGTCGATGTTTTCTGTCTCGTGGATACGGGTGGTGACTTTTTGCAGTTGGCGATAAAACAGCACCTCGAAAGTCATGCCGCGCTTCTCGGCTGGCAGCATTTGTGAGTCGAAAAAAGCCTTCTCTGCGGCCGAAGTGGGTGAAGATGAGGAAGGCGATACCGCCATGGATTTGACGACAGCATTCATACGGTCAGCTCCTGTCCGGCGCGCAGCCAACGGATGTCGTGTGTCACGTTCGGGCCAAACGGCTGGGTTTGGTCAAAGCGCTGGATTTCCTCCATGATCTGCTCCGTCTCTGCGGGCTTGGTGTGAGTGATATAAATCGGGAAATGCTTATTTTTGTCGATTTGATCGAGCTCTTGCGCAAGCACATTGGGCGAGAGATGCAAGCTGAGGTGCGCCAACTGCTTTTCGCGGTTGGAAAATGCTGTTTCGATCACCAGCATAGCCACATTCATTTGGTTAATGCGCTTCCAAAAAGCGGGGTTGCGCTCGGTGTCGCCTGAGAACACCCAACAACCGGCACCAGCCGTGATCGCGTAGCCCACAGCGGGCACAGTATGCACCGCAGGCAGAGCCTCAATCATCTTGCCTGCAACCTTCAGGCGTGTGCCCGTCTGTAGGGGATGAAAACTCAGGAAAGGTTTTTCAGCACTGGGGATTCGCGTGAAATCTGGCCAGATCAGGTTGTTAAAAATATGTTGCTTGAGCGCGGCAATCGTCTCGGGCAGCGCATGCACGCGCAAAGCTTCTTTGCGCATGGAAGCTACAGAATCAATCATCAGCGGCAGGTTGGCAATATGATCCAAATGCGAATGCGTAATCACCACATCATTGATGGCAGCCATCTCCTGCAGCGTGAGATCGCCCACGCCTGTGCCCGCGTCCACCAACAAATCATCGTCCACCAAGAATGAGGTGGTACGGCAGTCTTTGGCAATGGCGCCCGAGCATCCCAGAACCCTGATTTTCATGAGGCGCAGCTCCCTTATTTCGTCTCGAAATTCGTCGCGCCATCCCAGCTTGGGTCAAATGGCAGCTGACGCATAGAGGCTACACGGTCGGAGTAGAGTTGGTAAAGGTATTTTTTCGCAGTTTTACCTTCCTTAGGTGTCATGCTGCGCTCAATATTGAGCATTTGCAAGTCACATTGGTCCCAATCTTGATTTCGATAGGATTTGAGGAATGCATTCCAAAGCTTGATTTCATCGCCCACCTCTTTCGGCAAACGCTCCAAAGGTGCCAGCGGCCAATAGATCGTCACAGCCTGGTCTTTGCCTTTGACGCGCACTCTGTCCAGCTCTTGCCAAGCAAAATCTGGGGCGAGCTTTTTGGTGGACTCACTCACCACAATGTCGACACCATAGGTCTTGGACAGGCCTTCCAGACGCGAGCCAAGATTCACGGCATCACCAATCACGGTGTAGCTTTTGCGCAGAGACGAGCCCATATCGCCTACGCACATGGAGCCGGTATTCAAGCCGATGCCCACCCCAATCACCGGCAGACCCTTGGTGCGGTGCTCTTCGTTGATTTTTCGCACTTCGCCTGCCATCTCCATCGCGGTCTTCACTGACAAGGCGGCGTGCTCGGGCGAATCGACGGGCGCACCCCAAAAAGCCATCACACAATCGCCCATGTATTTGTCAATCGTGCCCCGGTTGTTACGGATGACTTGCGTTAAACGACTGAACACATCATTGAGCAAGCCCTGCAACTGCGTAGGCTCCATGGTTTCGCTCATCTTGGTAAAGCCGCGCATGTCGCAAAACATCACCGTGAGCTCTTTGCTTGCGGCCTTCATGTTGTAGCTGTCGGGGTCTTTGACCATCTCATCGACCAACTCGGGAGGCACATAGGTACCAAACAAGTTGGCGATCTGGCGCTTGGATTTGCTTTCCACGAAATAGCCATAGCTCATGTTGAGGGCAAAGGCAGTCAAAGCCATCACCAGCGCTGTGGCCAGCGGCAATACCAAACCGGCACCCAAATACAACCAGAAATTGAGACCCACCAGGGCAGTAATGACGACCGCACTGAAAGCCACGGCTTTGGGCGCTGACAAAATGGGCAACGTGAAAGCGAGCATCAAACCCGCTAACACCAAGACGATCACCTCGTAGCCCACCGCGTAATCTGGCTTGACGTACAAACGGCCGTCAAGCAAGCCCGAGATCACGTTGGCATGAACTTCAACGCCCGGATAGGTCTCGCCCACAGGTGTCACGCGCAGATCGAGCAAGCCGGGGGCGGTGGTGCCGATCAAGATGATCTTGCCGCTGAGCTCACCTGCAGGCACCCGGCGCGCGAGCACATCTGCTGCAGAAATGTATTTGAAAGAGCCCCCGGCCACATTGCCTTCCCCACGGAAAGGCACGAGCGCGGCCACGCGATCATCCACAGGAATCGCCAAGCTTTTATTGCCTTGCTTGAGCAAAATACTCTCCAGTCCCTGATAGTTGCGCGAGAGAAAGCGCTCTTGCGGAAAGCCAGGCTCCACCTGCGGCAAGCCCGTAAGCACACGAAACATCGCCAAAGACAACGATTCGTAGTATTGCCCTTTGTATTCTGAGATCAGGGGAATGGCGCGCACAACACCATCGGGATCAATCACAGGATTGATCGATCCTGCCAAGGGCGCGGCTTTGGCAAGCTGCTCTATGTTGGAGCTATATCCCGACCAAGTAAAAAAGCGAATCGGGCGCCCTAGCAGCGCAGATTTTTGCATCACCGATTGCGGCAGCGTGCCATTGATGCGACCACCTCGGTCACTGGTCAAGTAATAGCTGAGCACCACCGGGCGCTTCTCCAGCGAACGGGCAAAGAGGTTGTCGTAATCCAGACTGGCTTCAATTTGGTTCAAGCGCTCGCCAAACCCAGGTTGGTCTTTCAGTTCATTACCGGCCAATTGACGCAGACGTTTGAGGCCTGAGCTTTCATCGGGCTCAGCAAATAGCACGTCAAAGCCAAGAACAGCCACTTTTTGCCGCTCGAAGAGCTCGTCTGTCAGAGCGGCCATCTTGTTGCGACCCCAGGGCCATCGGCCGATTTCAGCCAAACTTTTTTCGTCGATATCGACAATCACAATACGCTCGTCCAGCGTCTTGGGCATGGTGGCTCGCAAACGCGTGTCGTAGATGATGTCATCGAGGCGCTGAAGCACCGTCAAGGGCACGATGTTGGCGGTGTGAAGCAATGCCAGCAACAACGGAATCAAGGTGACCAAGATTCGAGGCCAGTGCTTGGTCATGAGCTTCATGCTGCCTCCGGTGTGCCTGTTTTCGCCGCCTTAGAGGCAGGCCACGCGCCGTCAGGCCGTGGCAAACTGCATCTGTGTACCAGCGAGCTCCAGCACATCCCCATCTTTCAGGGTGACGGGCTCAGCACCAATTTCTGAGCCATTGAGCATCGGCTTACTCGTACCTTCCACATGCGCCACCACAAAACCGTGAGGACGCTTGGTGATGGCTGCAACTGCAACACCCGGTTTGCCGATGGTCGTCACGACTTTGACCAGTGGCACCTCTCGACCGGCCGCCGCACCTGACAATACTTTAATCACAGCATTGCCAACGGGTGAGGCTGGCGGGCTGGCGTGGCTCGCGGCAGGCGCAGGCGCGGACAAGCCGGCGGCTCCGGCCTTGATCACCATCGTCCGCTCGAAGCCAGCTTCTTGCTGCTCGTTGACGTATTTGATTTTATATTTGCCAATTTCGATCGTATCGTTATTGGCTAGCTGCTGCTTTTTAACAGCTTTTCCATTGATGTAAGTACCGTTGGTGCTGTTGAGGTCTTCCAGACTGACTTCATTGCCCGACAATTGAATGACCGCGTGCTCACCACTGACGGCAAGGTTGTCAATCACGATGTCGTTATAAGGCCTCCGCCCTAATGTGGTGCGGTCTTTCGTCAGCTGTACTTCCTTGATGACGACACCGTCGATCGACACGATCATTTTCGGCATGGTCGGCTCCTGTTGTTGAGTTTGTTCATTTGCGCAGCAGGCGTGACATAAAACCACGCTTGCTCTGCCCATCCTTGGCCAAAACGAGCAGCACAGAGATGTTGTCTCTGCCGCCACCGGCATTTGCCGCATCCACCAAGGCCTTGGCCTTGGTATCGAGATCCTCACTGACTCGCATGATATCAGCGATACCCTCGTCTGTGACCATATCCGAGAGGCCATCAGAGCACATGAGGTAAATATCACCCACTTCGGTGCGATGTTCGTTGGTCTCGAGCATCACCACATCTTCAACACCGAGCGCGCGCGTCACGAGATTTTTGTTCAAAGATGTCGCTGCTTGCTCTGGCGTGATCAAGCCTGCGTCAATTTGCTCTTGAAGCAGCGAATGGTCTTTGGTGATTTGGGAGAATTCCTGCCCCCGCAAACGGTAGCAACGTGAATCACCAATATGCCCCAACATCAGGCGGCCTTCTTGAAACGCGCCAACAACCAAGGTGGTGCCCATGCCGCTGTATTGGGGGTTGGAATTGGCTGCATTAAAAATGGATCGGTTGGCATTGTCCACACAGATTTCAAGCGCACGACGCACTTCTCGGGCATTGGCATTTTTACCCGCTTGAGACAGCCACCGGCTCATCTCTGACTTGATAAAGGCGGTTGCCATGCCACTTGCAACCTCACCTGCGTTGTAACCGCCCATGCCATCAGCCAATACGGCCAATTGCGTAGGCAGGTCAATGGCACCCGAGTCCTCGTTGTTATCACGGGCAAGGCCAGGGTCGGTGCTGAAGGAAAACTGGTAAATCATGTAATAAATGCGAACTATAGCGGCTTTCGGGTGCGATCAGACTGCCAAAAGCAGGCTACTGTCCCACTTGCCCGGGCGGGCGAGTAACCATGGTTTTCTCGAAGGGGTCATCAGCAGGCGCTGCGGGCACGCTGCCGGAGGTGAATTTTTGAGTTGCAGCGAACTTATCCGTTGCCATCAAAGCGGCGGGCATCGTGGCCTGATCGTCGCGACCCAAGACTTGGGTTTTATCGGCCGCCGCATCGACTTTCAAGACTTGTGTCGCCATGTCGGCACTGGCTGAGGCACTCATCACTTGCGTTTTTTCGTCTGATCTGGCCTGCGAGGCGGACGAAGGCAAAGCAACAGCGCCCTCCATAGACGAGATGCCTGCGAGTTCAGCCATCACAGCACGTAAATCGGCTGCAAATTGTTCGCCATCTTGGTATCGTGTTTCTGGCCGCTTAGACAGGCTCATCGCCACGATATCAGCCAGCTTCTGCGGAATCTCCGCGCGAATGATGCGGATATCCGGTGCATCTTCGTTGGCAATTTTGTACATTAACTCCGCCATGGAGTCACCTCGGAACGGCAGCACACCCGCCAGCATTTGAAATAGCATCACGCCCAAAGAATACAAATCTGAGCGGCCATCCACTTTCTTGCCTGCGATCTGCTCAGGGCTCATGAAGCTGGGCGTGCCCAGCACCATACCCGTCTTGGTTTTGCTGGAATCGGTGATGCGCGCAATACCGAAATCGGTAACCTTCACAGTGTCAGAGCTGTGCTCGTACATCACGTTGGCTGGCTTGATGTCACGGTGAACGACGCTATTTTTATGTGCATAGGCCAATGCCGAGGCCACGCGCTCCACGATGGTGGCCACCCGCTGCATAGGAAGCAAGTTGCCGCCTTTGCAGTAATCCAGCAAGTCTTTGCCTTTGAGAAACTCCATGGCAATATAGGCCAGATCGTGCTCTTCGCCAGCGTCGTAAATCGTGACGATATAAGGATGCTGCAAACGGCCCGCTGTTTCTGCCTCTCGGAAGAACCGCTCGCGCGCATCGGTGAGCTCATCCCCCTCGAATTCTTGCGACAATGCCATGGTCTTGATCGCCACCACACGGCCGATCTTCGGATCTTTGCCGAGATAGACCACGCCCATCGCGCCCTTGCCCAGCTCTTTTTCAACGCTGTAGCGACCAAGCATCGGTTTTTCAACCCCGCCACCATCGAGCAGCATCGTGCCACCCGGATGCGCACCGCCGCCGCCCAAGATGACGGTCTCAGACAGGTTTTTGGCGCGATTGAGCTTGTCTTGCAAGCCTTTGTGATTTTTATCCAGACCTGCCATATGCTCATACACGGCCTGCGCTTTGTTGAACTGGCGCTTGCGCTCGAAATCCAGTGCCAGATTGCCCAAGTTATCCAGCAGTGCGCTGGACGCTGGTACGCGGCGATAGCGATCAAAGGCTTCGTCTAAGCGCCCTTGCCCGGCCATCGCCAATCCCATCATGCGATTGGTTTCTGCTGATTCTTCGTCAGATTTGACTTTGCCAGCTTCTGTAACGAGGAAGCGTTTGGTGGTGAGCGCCAAATGACCGATCAACAGCAGGGCGGCAGGCAACACCAGTTTGAGCCAGATCGAGGCACCCGACAGCAGGCCAAACTCTAAGCCGAGAAACAATACGAACAACGCCGCCGTCATGCCTGCTCCCATGCCTGCGGACAATCGCGGGAGCAACGCGATCAAATAGGCAGCGACCAAGAGGAAGGCCAACAGAGCCACCCAAACACCCCAGCCAGGCTGCACGATGAAGTGCTCACCCAAAATACTAGACGTCACATGCGCGATCGACTCCGCTGGACTCATGTCTTTGGCGGCGGGCGTTGGGAAGATGTTGCCAACGCCTACGGCGGTCGCGCCAATGATCACAATTTTCCCGACATACTTGCTGGCAGGAATTTTGCCGGAAAGTACATCATAAAAAGAGTCCACAGGGAACGCACGTTTGTCTGCGCTGCTCTTGTAGAACTGAGGAAGCATCACGGCATTCTCATCGGTCTTAACTTTGAGTTTACCGATCTGCACCGATTCGCCCGAATTGAGCTTGATGTCAGCCGCATTGAGGTTCAGGCTTTTGGCAGCCACCATTAAAGCCATGGAAGGTACAGCCTTGCCGTAATAGTTAACCAGCAAAGGCTCTTCGCGGACCGCGCCATCTTTTGGATCAATCAGCAAATTCAGATGCCCAACAGCCGCAGCGCCATTGCCTATCAACTCAATCGGTTGCTGGCCAGAGATGGCAGGCATAGAAAAGCCTTGGTTTTCATCAACGGCGCTCTTCAAAGCAAACGCAGGCAGCGGTTTGTCAGGGTTACCCAAAGGCTCGCCCAGCTTGAACACAGAAGGCAGCACCACATTACCCGCTTTAGCAATGCTGGCGGCCAGTTTGGCATCGGTGTCGAGTGTGAGCTCCGCCTCTGCGATCACTTTGACGGCTTGTTCAATGGCGGGCTGAGGATTGTTGGGGTCTGTTGCGCCCAATGTTTCTTTGATTTTGCGAATGTATTGCAAGCCACGATCCGTCTGCGGCTCAAAAAAGAAAGTGGTGTTGGCGATGACTTTGGCTTTCGCGCCAGAAAGCATATCGGTCATTTGCGCGTGCACGTCGCGGCTCCAAGGCCAACGACCGATGTTGGCGATGCTGGTGTCGTCAATGGCAATCACCACAATTTTGTCGGAGGGCTGGCGGCTGGTGGATGTGCTGGCGTAATCGTAGAAGCGCCGCTCCAGTGTGCCGATGAGATCACCAAATTGATGCAGCATTAAGACGGCAAGCACCACCAACACGCCAACAAACCAGTCAGCGCGCCAGAAGTTCCCGCGTTTTTTCAGTGTGGATGTCGCCAAAGCGCCCTCGCTCGCCTCAATTCAATGTCACTTTTCAGAAAAGTGCGCTAAGTTGTTGTCCCTGTGGAAAAATTTTCCAGAATAGACTCCCAACGATAACAGACGCGGATTAGACAATCAAGGCAAAATATCACGCAACTTGTCCGTTTTGTTGCAAATAAACGCCACCGTCACATATGCTCAGCGGCCTAAACCAACTCAACGCTAGGTCACCGACTCGCCTTTTTTGCGCAGTTCAAGCCACTTGGCCACCACCACCACCAGCACCGCACCTGTGATGCCCACCAAGATTTCAGCATTTGGAACATGGTCTGCAAACCACACCTTATCCACCGGATCGGTAACCAACATGCTTCCAGCCAAAAAGCCCAAAAGAGCGGCCCCCACCACAATAATGAATGGATAGCGCTCCATCACTCTCATCAGCAAGGTGCTGCCAACGATGATCAAGGGAATAGACAATCCTAAGCCAACAATCAGCAAGATCACGCGCATATTCTCGGGCGCTTTGTCAGCCGCTGCCGCGACCGCGATCACGTTGTCTACGCTCATCACTAGGTCAGCAATCAAAATCGTCCGCACGGCAGCCATCATGGTGCCGTGCGATTTCACGTTGGAATCACCATCGTCTGATAACAAGAGCTGTACACCAATCCAAAACAAAAGCACAGCGCCAATAATCTTGAGATAGGGCACTGTGAGCAACTGCACCGCCACCACGGTGAGGATCACGCGCATGATGATGGCTGCAGCGCTACCCCAAAAAATGGCTTTCTTTTGCTGATCAGCGGGCAATTGGCGGGCAGCCATAGCGATCACAACGGCGTTATCGCCAGACAACAGAATGTTGGCCACGATGATGGCAAAAAGTGCGCCCCACAGGGCACCAGAGGTCAGATCCATTGCATCTCCAAGTGTTGTTTGTTAACTCTACTGGTGATTGTGCCCAAAAATCTGGGGCATTACGTGTGGAAAGCCGCAATTGCCCGGGCCGCCAGCATGAAAAAAGCGGCTGACCCTCTCGGGTCAGCCGCTTCTTGAGTTGCTCGTGCAAGCTTTACAGCATCGCTTTGAGCAGCTTGGCCATCTCCGAAGGATTGCGCGTGACTTTGAAACCACATTCTTCCATCACGGCCAATTTGGCATCTGCCGTATCAGCGCCGCCAGAGATCAGCGCACCGGCGTGGCCCATGCGCTTGCCGGGAGGGGCGGTCACGCCAGCGATGAAGCCGAC
>JANMDE010000476.1:0-3917 GCA_031376105.1 Variovorax sp.
TTTGCACCTTGTCAGGCGTCATCACTTCGTAACTTAGTTTGGCTGTACCCGTGAAAGGCACGGCGCGGCCAAGCACAACCGAGCGAACAAACGTGCGCAAAAAAGCAGGCGCTTCTTCCACGCGAGCAAGCTGGCGTCGAAGGCGGTTGGGTGGGGTGTTCATCAGTTGCGCACCGGTTTGCCCGTGGAGAGCATCCCCATGATGCGCTCTTGCGTTTTAGCATGCGTGAGCAGGCCGCAGAAGGCATCGCGCTCTAGCTTCATCAGATACTCTTCGCTGACCAGCGTGCCGGCATCCACATCGCCACCGCAGACCACATTGGCAATCAAGGTGGCGATATAGAAATCATGCCCGCTTGCAAAGCCGCCGTCGCGCATGTTGATCAATTGCCCCATGATCGTGGCTTTGCCGCTTCGGCCAGCCACGGGGAACAAGCGTTTGGAAGGTGCGCGGTAGCCGCAGGCAAACATCGCTTTGGCCTCTTGGATGGCCACAAACAGCAGCTCATCTTTGTTGGCCACAATAGTGTCGCTCCAAAGCAAGAAGCCGAGTTTGCGCGATTCAATTGCGCTCGTGCCCACTTTGGCTGTGGCCGCGCAGGTGAAGCCTTCGGTGAGGAAGGGCAGCAGATCTTTGCCGGTGGAAAACGCTGCATTCTCAGCAGCGCGGCGAGCAATATAAGCCAAGCCGCCCGCGCCAGGCACGAGACCCACGCCAACTTCCACCAAGCCAATATAGCTTTCCATCGCGGCCACGCGCTTGGAGGAATACACCGCCATCTCGCAGCCACCGCCGAGCGCTAAGCCGCGAATCGCTGAGACCACCGGAACGCCTGAGTAGCGAATTTTGAGCATAGTTTTTTGCAACTCATGCTCAGCTTCGTTCACAGCGCTCACGCCAGACATCATGAACGCAGGCAACATGCCTTGCAGATCAGCGCCCGCGCTGAAGGGCTCATCGCCGCTCCAGATCACTACGCCTTGGTAATCTTTCTCAGCCATATCCACGGCCATACTCAGGCCTTCGGCTACGCCCATGCTGATGGCGTGCATCTTGGTCTTCAAGCTGGCAATGATCACTTGATCATCCAGCGTCCACAAGCGAATATCCGCATCTTCGTGCAGCGTCTTACCTGCCACAGAGAAATCAGCCGCGCCAATGCCCTGCGCATGGCCCGACACGGTTTCTGGGAAGTGCTGCCGCGCATACACTGGCAACTGGCGCTTCGGCTCAAACTTGCTTGCGGCAGGATTCCACGAGCCCTCTGCCTGATGCACGCCGCCCTTGTCAGCCACTGCGCCTTTGAACACCCACTCTGGCAGCGGTGCTTTGCACAGCGCTTTGCCAGCATCGATGTCTTCTTGCACCATCCTGGCCACGTCGAGCCAACCGGCTTCTTGCCAGAGCTCAAACGGGCCTTGGCTCATGCCAAATCCCCAGCGCATGGCCAAATCCAAATCACGCGCTGTCTCGGCCACGTCTTGCAAATGAATGGCAGCGTAATGGAAGCTGTCGCGCAAGATCGCCCAGAGGAATTGGCCTTGCACACCTTCGGCATTGCGAAGCAACTTCAAGCGCTCAGCGGCAGGCTTTTTGAGCATGCGGCCATACACTTCATCGGCCTTTTGTCCGCCCGCTACATAGTCACCTTTGCCTTCAGCGGCTTTTGCATCAAAACGCAGAATATCGCGGCCGACTTTCTTGAAGAAACCTGCATTGGCTTTTTGCCCCAATGCGCCTGCGTTCATGAGTTGCTTCAAGACGGCTGGTGTGCCGAAATTTCCGTAAAACGGATCGCGCTTCTCATCCAAGTTGTCTTGTAGCGTCTTGATCACGTGAAACATCACATCCAAGCCCACCACATCCGCCGTGCGGAACGTGCCCGAGCTGGCGCGGCCTAGTTTTTTGCCAGTGAGATCGTCCACCACGTCATACGTGAGGCCGAAATTTTCCACCTGCTTCATGACACCCAGCATGCCAGCAATGCCGATGCGGTTGGCGATAAAGTTGGGTGTGTCTTTCGCTCGCACCACGCCTTTGCCTAGAGCGCTCGTCACAAAGGCTTCGAGTTGATCGAGCACCACGGGCTGGGTCGTGGGCGTATTGATCAGCTCCACCAAATACATATAGCGCGGTGGGTTGAAGAAGTGAATGCCGCAAAAGCGCGGCTTGATGCTGTCTGGCAGGCCTTCGGAGAGCTTGGTGATGCTCAAACCTGACGTATTAGAAGCCACGATCGCGCCCTCAGACACGAAGGGCGCGATCTTTTTATACAGATCCAATTTCCAGTCCATGCGCTCAGCAATGGCCTCGATGATGAGGTCACAGCCGCGCAACACTTCAAGGTGCTCTTCGTAGTTGGCTTGTTCGATCAGCGCGGCATCTTCGGGCACACCCAGCGGAGAAGGCTTGAGCTTTTTCAGACCTTCGACAGCTTTGCTCACGATGCCGTTTTTAGGACCTTCCTTCGCAGGAAGATCAAACAACACAACAGGCACTTTCAGGTTCACCAAATGCGCAGCAATCTGCGCACCCATGACACCCGCGCCGAGCACGGCGACTTTAGAAACATTGAATCGAGACATTCGTGACTTTCTTGTGTGGAGCGTAGCTTATTGCACACGCACCCAGGTTTGTGTTCGGCCAAAGGGGCCAATGCTGCCGCGAACGGCCAATTGTTTGCCGCCATCTTCCGGCGTGAGTTTGAGGGTGTATTCCTTGCCGTTTTCTGGATCGAGGATCTTGCCGCCAGTCCAGACGTTGTCGCTGCCGTCTTTCTTAGCGCCACGAATGATCTCCAATCCAACGATAGGTTGCCCTTTTCGTGCATCTCTGCATTCTTCGCACAAGGCATTTGGCTTGGCATCCTTACTCAGCACCTTGGTGACCTTACCCGTCAACACACCACTCGCTTCTGTGATGGTTATTTCGGACTTGATTTCTTTGGTCTTGTCATCAATCGTGTGCCACTTGCCCATGGGCGTGTTCTGCGCCAAGGCCGCGCCAGCGGCGGCTAATAATACAAAGCCAGCAAAAAAACGATTCAGCATAAATATCTCCAAATGGACGGGTTGACAACCCATCACTTTAGGCAAACACGGCCTCGGTGTCCAACAGTGATTTCGATCCTGCGCGTACGGTTTTCAGCAGTGTTGCCGTCTCTGGGAAGAGGCGAGCGAAGTAAAAACGCGCCGTTTGCAGCTTGGCTTGGTAAAAGGGATCGGTGTTGCCCGCAGCAATTTCCTTCAGGGCCACTTGCGCCATACGCGCCCAGAAGTAACCGAACACCAAATGGCCGCAAATGCGCAGGTAGTCCACGGCCGCAGCGCCCACCTCGTCTGGGTTTTGGAAGCCTTTGAAACCAATCTCAGTGGTGAGTTTGGTCATTTGCTCGCCCAAAATTGCAATCGGCGTGATGAATTCGGCCATCTTTTCGTTCACGCCCTCTTCCGCCACCAACCTGCCGACGAGCTTGCCAAACTTGGTAAGCGTTGCGCCGTTATTACCCAGAATCTTGCGGCCCAGCAAATCGAGTGACTGGATGGTGTTGGTGCCTTCATAGATCATGTTGATGCGGTTGTCGCGCACATACTGCTCCATGCCCCATTCTTTGATGAAGCCATGGCCGCCAAAGACTTGCATGCAAGCGTTGGTGGCAATGTGGCCGTTGTCGGTGATGAAGGCTTTCACGATGGGCGTCAGCAACGCCACGACTTCGCCTGATTCTTTGCGGACCTTTTCATCGGGATGGTTCAGCTCCTTGTCGAGCAGCAGCGTGCAGTTGATCGCCAGCGCGCGGCCGCCTTCGGCATACGCCTTGGCCGTCAGCAGCATCTTGCGCACGTCCGGGTGCACGATGATCGGATCGGCCGGCTTGTCCTTGGCTTTCACGCCCGACAGCGAGCGCATCTGCAAG
>JANMDE010000455.1:0-5288 GCA_031376105.1 Variovorax sp.
GCAAAACGTGCCAAAGCCGCAGATTTACCCAACCGACGCGAGCACGAAACAGGTGATCAAAGTCGTTAACGAGAAATTCAAAGACCATCCCGGTGCGCTCGACAAGTTCAACTGGCCTGTGAACCGCGAGCAAGCACTTCATGCTTTGCACGACTTCATCGATCATCGCCTTGAGCAATTCGGCCCACATGAAGACGCGATGTGGACGAATCTTGAGTTCGGCTGGCATTCTCTTTTGTCTTCATCGCTGAATTTGAAACTCTTGAATCCCCTTGAAGTGATTCAAGCCGCCGAAAAAGCGTATCTCGCGCGCGGCTTGGATCTGGCCAGCGTGGAAGGCTTTATTCGCCAAATTCTCGGCTGGCGCGAGTTCATGCGCGGCGTGTATTTTCTAGATATGCCGCAGCTGAGACAAGACAATTTTTACGGTCATCAAAATGCCCTTCCCGCATGGTATTGGACAGGGCAAACCAAGATGAATTGCATGCGCCAAAGCATTCAACACACTCTCGATAACGGCTACTCGCATCACATCCAACGCCTGATGATCACCGGGATGTTTGGCGTGACGGCGCGCATCTTGCCGCAGGCGCTCTGCGATTGGTATTTGGCTGTTTATGTGGATGCGGTGGAGTGGGTGGAGCTGCCCAACACCGCAGGCATGGCGCTGTTTGCCAATGGCGGCCGCTTTACCAGCAAGCCCTATGTGGCCAGCGGCGCGTATGTGAAGCGCATGAGCAACTATTGCCAAGGCTGCGCGTATTCGCCAGAAGTGCGCTCAGGCGAGAATGCTTGCCCGATGACGACCCTGTATTGGAATTTTCTGGACACGCACGAAGCCGAGTTTGCTGGCAACCCACGCACGGCTTTGATGGTGAAAAATTTGCAGCGAATGACGGATGAGGAACGGGCCAACGTGCGAGAAAGTGCAGCTGCCATGCTGGCTGATCTGGATAGTCTCTAATGCGTGCTCAAGGCAACTCAGCGTCTCCCATTCGCGCCACAATCGTTTGAGCGCGAGAAGCAAGATACGCTGAATTAGCAGCTTTTTCAAAATACTTAGGGCGCGGCAGCATCACGGCCAATCGGGCAGCTTCATACGGCGATAGCTTGGAAGCGCTCTTGCGGTAGTAGTGTTGAGAAGCTGCTTCGACACCAAACACGCCCTGGCCCAGCTCCACGCTGTTGAGATAAATCTCCAAAATGCGCTCTTTGGGTAAAAATGCCTCTAGTGCAAAGGTGATCACAAGCTCTTGTGCTTTGCGCATAAAACCCGGCGCATAGGTTATTACATACTCAAGTCCATTCGTAAACTCTAGTCCTTCACGCATGTAGCCGCGCTCACCGGAGAGAAACAGGTTTTTAGCCAGCTGCTGGGTGATGGTAGAGCCGCCCACGATTTTTGGGGGAATCACTTTACCCGTGCGCTTGCTGCGTCGCTCAGCCACTTGCGCAGCGCGTGTGTTGCGCTGCCAAGCTTTTTCAATCGCACCCCATTCGACACCATCGTGATACGCGAAATCTCCATCCTCACTCGCAATCACAGCCCGTTTCATGTTGTCAGAGATCAGGTCGTAGGCGAGCCATTGCTGCTTCCAAACAAAAGGCTTGTCAGACTGCGCAGCCAATTGCCAGATTTCAGAGCGCTCAAACGCCGTCGATTGCGGGTCAATCCAGCGCATGCTGAGCACGCGCAGCATGAAAAACAATTGCAGCGCCAAGAGCGCCATCAACATCAGAGCAACCCAGCGCCAGAGGATACGCATCATGGTTTAGCGCGAAGTGAGCTTGGTTTCCAGCGTTTCTTCGCGGGTGAACTTGAAGCGGGAGACGACCACGATTTGATCCGCACGGCGGCGCATTTCGTCAGAGAATTTTCCAAATGGCCCTGCGCCTTTGGCAATGGTTTGTGCGCGGCGATCCAGCGCTGTGACACCTGAGCTTTCGACCACCTCGGTGTCGAGCACGCGGCCGTCGTGGTTCACTGTCACGATCATGGTGAGCTCGCCATAGAGCTTATTGCCCGCCGCTTCAGGGAAATTTTGCGTGCCACGGTCTTCGATTTTTCGGCGCAGATGATCGTAGTAAATGGCATACACCTCTTCGCGCGTGGCCGGGCTGATGTAGCGCTTTTTCGGGCGCGCATTTTGCTCGTTGATGCGCTTTTCAATCTCAGCAAGCAATTGCAAAAGCTGTTTGCGGCGCTGCTCTTGCGCCATGGCCTCGGCGTTTTGCGAAGAAACTTTAGGGTCAGGTGGGGGCAGCGCGGCCAGTTGTTGTTTGATGGTGGTGAGCATCAGCATTTGCTGCTCTTGCATCGCCTCCAGCTTGCGCTGCATGTCATCGTTGGCAACGCCCATGGTGGTCAGCGAAGACAGCGGCAGTGGCGAGGTGGCGCGGCCAGCTTCCAGATCACCACCGCCCGCCAGCGAGGCCTGCGCTATGGCTTTGGCGAGATCAGGCTTTTCATTCGATTTGGCGTTGACCAAAATCACTTCCAGCGGCGTGTCTTGAAAGACACGGTTAAAGCGCTCAGGATCCACAAAACGCACAGTGAGCAGGCCCGCATGGACGATCAAAGAGATCGTCAAGGCGATGCCTAAAGTGCTCATGTCGCGGAAGAATTTCATGTCACTGCATTATCTATAGCATTGCGAGCTTGATCAAGTTGGATTTTCAGGCGCTTTTTCAGTGTTTTCTTCGTTGACATCCAAGGCCAGATGCACGCCCACGCTGGGCTCATCATCTTCTTCATCACCCGCGGCATCGGGCGCCGCCACATCCAAGCGCTCCACCAAGCTACCACTGACCTCCAGCATCAGCAAATCCATGTCTCCTAAGCGCACCTTCACGCGCGCACCGCGTGGCAAGCTGGCTGCGCCGGCCACATGGAGCACCAGCGGGATCTCTTCCGCACGCACCAAGCCATCCTTCATCACGCTGGCCACCAGCTCCGTGATGCCGCGTTGCTGCACATAGCGTATCGTCCAGTACCGCTCCATGCCGTTTTGGAAACCGTTGTAGGCGGTGTAGGCGGCATCAAAGCCGCTGACGATACCAAACAGCTCGGCATCTTTGGGTTTGAAGGGCGCAGCCAGCGCTGCTGTCATGCCGTGGCGCACGCAGGCAATCAGCTGCCATTGGTTGACCAAGTCAACATACCTGCGCAGCGGCGATGTGCTCCATGCATAGCTTTTCACGCCAATGCCCGCATGCGGCTGCGCTTTCGTACCCATGCGCACCTTCACACCCGGCGCAAGGCTGGCTTGCGAGCGATATATCCCCGGCACACCAAGCTGCGCGAGCCATTGCCCCCAGCTGCTGTTAGCCAAAATCATGCATTCGGCCACGATCAAATCCAGTGGTGCACCGCGCCTACGCACCGTGATATCCACCGGCTCATCGCCCACCGGTGCGTCGCCCTTGTTGGCATCTAGCGCATGGGCGATTCTGAAGTTGTAGTCAGGGCGGTTAAATGTTTCTGGCTTGCCGCGCACTTGCTCACGCTGGGCTTTCAAATAACAAGCCAGTCGATATAAAAATGATAGCGAACTATGTAAGTTATATAAGGGTGATTGGCTATTTTCTTTTAAATTTTCTGCACTAACCGCATTTCCAAGTAACCACGCTTCGCTAACGATATGATCGAGCTGATCGTGCCGCAGATTGTGTGCGATCGGCACGCGCTCTAATCGTGTCTCGCTGCTTTCAATCGCAAGCGTTGCTTCGTTGATCTTCACATACAGCGAGAGCGCGGGGCAATTCTTGCCCTCGGCCAAGGTGTAATGCTGCACCACCGAATCAGGCAGCATGGTGAGCTTGTGGCCGGGCATATAAACGGTCGAGAAACGATCACGCGCTACTTTGTCAATGGCCCCGCCGGGCTGCATCGCCAGCGCGGGTGCAGCGATATGAATGCCCAACGTGATGTGCCCAGTGCCCAAGCCCTGCACGCTGAGTGCATCGTCAATCTCAGTGGTTTGACTGTCATCAATCGAGAACGCTTTCACATCCGCCAATGGCAGCTCATCTGCAATCGCAGGCGCTTCCAGCGACGGAAAACCCACGCCTTTAGGGAAATGCTCAAAAGCGAAGCGCTGCCAATGAAATTCATACGCAGAGCCAATCGCCCCTGAATTCTTGAGCAAGGCCAGCGGCGCAGTTTGGGTGCTGCGCGAAGCCTCCACCACAGCCTTGTATTCAGGCGCGTTTTTATCAGGTTTGAAGAGGATTTTGTAGAGCTGGGTGCGAATCGCCTCGGGGCACTGTTTGGCAGCAAGTTGCTCTGCCCATTCGCTGATTTGCGCTACGATTTGCTTCTTCTTTTCAATCGCAGCAAGCGCCTGTTGTACGACCTCGGCATTGGCCTTTTTAAACCGCCCTTTGCCTGCGCGGCGGAAGTAATGCGGCGCATTGAAAAGGCACATCAAACTGGCAGCTTGCTCCAAGTTACTGGGCTTGGCACTGAAATACTCACTGGCCAGCTCGCTAAAACCAAACTCATCGTCGCTGGCAAATTCCCAAGCAAGGTTCACATCCATCGTCGCCGCCAACTCGGCAGCCAGCTTGAGCATTGCAGCGGGTGCGGGCTGCTCAAATTGCAAAAGCACTTGCGCCAGCTTGAGCTTGACGCGTTTGCCCGAATCCATCTCGGCTTGCAGACTGCTATCTGCTTGCGACAACACACGGGCGGCGAGAAATTTGCCGCCCTCTTCAAATAATACGTACATGCGACCTACTTTTTACCCAACTCAGCAGGCTCAGAAAACAGGCCGCCGATCTGCGTCCCTGCTACATTGAAATCGACTGAGAAATTACCTGGTTTTACCACCGTCACCGATTTTTCGGCCTGCTGCACATCGTGCTCCACCAATGTCACATCGCTGGAGAACTCATAATCTAAATCGAGCAAACTCACGGTGGGCACAAAATCCATCTCAGGGTCTGGGTGCCAACCTGTATCTTGCGAAACCTCGTCTTGATGCTCACCCTCGTCTAGCGCTTGGCGGGATTCAAGGGGAGCGCTTGAGCTGGCCTGCTTAAAGGATTGCTCGATGTGACTAAATTCCAGCATCTCGTAGAGATCAAATAAATCGTGATAAGCAGGCAATTGCACCAACTTGCGCCCTAAAAGCGGTCCTATCAACCACGATGCAAGCGCGGCCTGCGCTTGGGCATGCCCCAGTGTCCATACTGCACACAATTCACCGGTCGCCCGCGAATAGCCATCGAGTCCTAGCACGTTGCCATTGGGTTCGTGCCAATAAGGTGCCATGCGATTGAATTGC
>JANMDE010000496.1:0-1854 GCA_031376105.1 Variovorax sp.
AAAAACTTGCCGGTGTAGCCGCCTTCGTTGGCCGCTTTGACGAGCAACGCGAGATCAGAACCCCAGTTGCCGGTGATCACGGTATCAGCGCCAGAGGCCTTGATTTTTGCGATGTAGGGAGCAAAGTCACGAACTTGCGCCAAAGGGTGCAAATCTTCGCCAACAAACTTGATATCTGGGCGCTTGCGAGCAAAGACGTCTTTGGCGAATTTAGCGACCTGATGGCCATGGGAATAATTTTGATTGAGCAAATAGATGTTTTTAACGCTTTGATCTGACTTGACATGCTCTGCCAAAGCTTCCATCTTCATGGAGGTGTCTGCTTCGAAACGGAAATGCCAGAAGCTGCATTTGCTGTTGGTGAAATCAGGATCGACCGCCGCGTAGTTCAGGTAAACCACTTCTTTACCTGGGTTGCGCTCATTGTGGCGGTTGACAGCGTCGATCAGTGCGCCAGCCACGGAAGAACCGTTACCTTGCGTGACGTAGCGAATACCCTGATCCATGGCCGCCTTGAGCGCGTTCAAGCTTTCTGCAGGGCTGAGCTTGTTGTCAAAACCCACAACCTCAAACTTCACGCCGGCTGGATTGTTGGCGCTGAATTTTTCGGCGAAAAACTGAAAAGACTTCAGCTGATTCAATCCAACTGGGCCCATCAAGCCGCTCTGCGGATCGATCAAGGCAATTTTGACTGTTTGCCCGGCTAAGGGGCCAGGAGCTGCTTTGGGAGCCGCAGCAGCTGGTTTAGCAGGCATTGCAGCCGGTTTGGCAGCAGGCGCTTGGGCATGCGCGGAAATAGCACAAGTCAAAAGTGCAGCAAAGGTAAGTCTACGAACGGCAAAGGTCATGAGGGTCTCCAAGTAAAACAATGGTGAGAGGTTAACGGACGAGAAGAGGAATAACGCTAGGGGATTGCCCGCATGCATACCCACAGAAGCAAGGCGGCTATCACATGGGCGACTAGTGCTGCTAAGCAAGGTTTGCGTGTGGTTTAGGCACTCGGCAGTTTGTAATCTTTGAGCTGTTCGCGCAATTTCATTTTCTGCATCTTGCCGGTGGCGCCCAGAGGAATCGCCTCAACAAACACCACGTCATCTGGGATTTGCCACTTCGCGGTCTTGCCTTCATAGAACTTCAGCAACTCAGCCACCGACACATCCATCCCCGGCTTTTTCACCACCGCGATGATCGGGCGCTCGTCCCATTTAGGATGCGGCATGCCGACGCAGGCGGCCATCGCAATCGCGGGGTGCGCCATCGCGATGTTTTCCACGTCAATCGAGCTGATCCATTCGCCGCCGCTCTTGATCACATCTTTGCTGCGATCCGTGATCTGCATGAAACCATCCTGGTCGATGGTGGCCACATCGCCAGTGGGAAACCAGCCTGCGCCGGCTTTGTCGACCACCAGAGGATCACCGCCCTCGCCTTTAAAATACTCCTTGACGATCCATGGCCCTTTGACGAGCAGATCGCCATAGGTTTTGCCGTCCCAGGGCAGTTCTGCGCCATCGGCATCAACGATTTTCATGTCCACACCATAAATCGCGCGGCCTTGCTTGAGGCGAATCTTCATCTGCTCATCGGCCGGCAATTGCAGTTGCTTGTTTTTCAGGGTGTTGAGCGTACCTAGCGGGCTCATCTCGGTCATGCCCCATGCGTGCAAGACCTCAACACCGTAGTCTTCTTGAAAAGCATGAATCATCGCGGGCGGGCAAGCGCTGCCGCCAATCACGGTGCGCTTCAATGTGGAGAATTTCAGCCCCGCAGGCTTCATATGCCCGAGCATCATTTGCCACACGGTCGGCACACCCGCTGCATAGCTCACCTTCTCCGCCTCGATCAGCTCGTTAA
>JANMDE010000515.1:0-2317 GCA_031376105.1 Variovorax sp.
CTTGAGCGCACCAAGCAAGGCCTACTTGGCGATGTGCAACCTGTGGGTGAAGGCGTGTATGAAATGCGCGAGCACTTTGGTGCGGGTTGGCGCACGTACTACGTCCAACGTGACCGCGTGGTAATCGTCATGCTCGGAGGTGTCATCAAGTCCACACAAAGCAAAGACATCAAGCAAGCCATCGCCATCGCAGAGCAATTAGAAAATTGAATCCCTTAGGAGCACAACATGACAAAGACCGCATCCCTCAAAAAAGCGTTAGCACCAAGATCAAAGTTTCAGAGCTAGCGAGCTTTGACGCTGCCGAACATCTCAAAACAGACGAAGCCATCGCTCTCTACATCAGCCCCGTTATCGAAGACGGCGATGTTGGCGAGCTAGCGCTTGCGCTGGGCATCGCCGCCCGTGCACGCGACATGAGCGACATCGCCCAAGCCAGCGGCCTCAGCCGCGAAGCCCTCTACAAAGCCCTGCGCCCCGGCAGCGCACCTAGGTTTGACACGGTTAATCGCGTGTGTGCAGCGCTGGGCGTGCGTTTGGTTGCTCAGCCTGTGTGAATATAAACTTATTGAGCGGCCAAATCACAATGCTCACGGTTCTTGGGTTGCATCCGGTGGCAACGCTTTGGAATTTGGGTTTTCGCCAGATGAGCCTTTGCTACTGCTGATAAGACTCGAAATTTAACTGGCCTGCGCAAAACTCTCCAACTTTACGCTCGGGCGATTGGGAAATTTGACCACGATATCCATGCTACCGCCCATAGCCTCCACATAACGGCGCATGGTGGACAGGAGCATATCACTGCGCTGCTCAAGGCGAGAAATCGTATCTTGCCTCACGCCCAATGCTTGCGCCAGTTCTTGCTGAGTATGCTCTGCTGCAATGCGTAAATCTTTCAGGGTCGCCAGCTCAGCGGCGCGTGCCTGAATTTTGCTGCGACGCTTAGCCGGAAGCTGCTTGAGCTTGTCATCGAGACTTTTTGCCATGATTTTTCTCCTGTGCTGAAACACCTGAATTCAAACTCTCCAAATGCGAGGCGTACCGTTTGCATGCTTTGTCCATCAGACGCTTGTAAAACAGCTTTTGGTTTATGCCCGCCTTGTCCCCGGCCACCAATAAAATGGCTTGGCGCTTCGGATCAAATGCAAAGGCCACTCGCCAAACCTGAGACAAATACTGAAACCGCAGTTCTTTCAAATTCGCTATCGACGCACCTTTGAGAGTATCCACCGTTGGCCTGCCCAAATTCGGACCGTAGTCCTGCAAGAGCTGAGCGTGCGCCAAAAGTTCGTCTTGAACAGCAGTGTCCAACGCGTCAAACTCCACCTCAAACTCGTCGTGAAAAAGAACTCTCCAAACCATAACGAATTATGTCATTAAATCCATTAATCATTTAAAAAATTGACCCACGCGATAAGCAAAACAGCCCGCAAGTCCTGTGATCTACGGGCTTTGTCATCTCAGCGTGGCTTTTTGGCTACACTTGATCAAATGTAGTCGTTCGATTACAATCGAAGTATGTATGACATCAAGCCTTTGCCACTGTTCACAGAGTGGCTGACGAATATCAAAGTCGGCATAACACGCGTTCGCTTGATTCGCCGCCTCGAACGCGCAAAGCTTGGCTTGCTTGGTGATGTGCAACCGGTAGGTGAAGGCGTTTATGAAATGCGCGAGCATTTCGGTGCAGGTTGGCGCATGTATTACATCCAACGTGGCCGCGTGGTGATCGTCATGCTCGGCGGCGGCACCAAGTCCACCCAAAGCAAAGACATCAAACAAGCCATCGCTATCGCCCAGCAGTTGGAAGATTGAACCCATAGGAGCTCTATCATGACAAAGACCACATCCCTGAAAAAAGGCGCTAGCGCCAAAATCAAAGTCTCAGAGCTAGCGAGCTTTGACGCTGCCGAACATCTCAAAACCGACGAAGACATCGCCCTCTACATCAGCCTGGTCATCGAAGACGGCGATGCCGGCGAGCTCGCACATGCCCTCGGCATTGCCGCCCGCGCACGCGGCATGAGCGACATCGCCCAAGCCAGCGGCCTCAGCCGAGAAGCTCTCTACAAAGCTCTGCGCCCCGGTAGCGCACCAAGGTTTGACACGGTCAATCGGGTGTGCGCAGCGCTGGGTGTGCGTTTGGTTGCGCAGGCTGTGGGCGCATAAAGACACTACCCATTCTTAGCTGCACAAAATTAAATGACTTCTTGTAGAGGGATTTATGGTTGATTTCGTCAAAAAGCGCTTGCAGGTCTTTGTCTCTTCCACATACACCGATCTCATTGAAGAGCGCCAAGCAGCAGTTGAAGCGATT
>JANMDE010000555.1:0-8994 GCA_031376105.1 Variovorax sp.
CAAAAAGCTTAAAAAAATTGCTGCAAGGTGAGCTAGACGACCTGGGCGGCTTCAGCGTTGCTTCACAGCCCATTCCACCAGCGCGTCCAGCGCGGGGCGGGCTGCGCCAGCATTGGGGTGGTTGATGATGCCGACCACGCTGTAGCGCTGGCCGTTTTGGGCGTTGGCGTAACCGGCGATGGCGGCCACGTCTTTGAGCGTTCCAGTTTTGAGCTGGGCTTGGCCGATGGCCGCAGATGCCGCATTGCGCTCACGCATGCGCGCCACCGTGCCATCCACACCTGCCAGCCCCATGGAATTGGCAAACACCTGCGCCTGCGGGCTGGCGGCGGCCAATTGCAGCAAGCTGTTGAGGCTGGCGGCGCTGGCGCGCTCCATGCGCGAGAGGCCGGAGCCATTCTCCAGCACGGGCGGTGCAGCTTGCGGCAAGCGGCTTTTCCACCAGGCGGCGATGTTGCGCTGCGAAGCGGCAAAATTGCCGGTGCGCCCCGCCACACCAGAAGAGTTTGGCAATTGCGATGAGAGCGTAAGAAACACCTGCTGCGCCATCACGTTATTTGAGAATTTATTCACATCGGCAATGATGTCGGCCAGCGGCAGGGAATCAGCCGTGATGAGCAAGCGCGCAGTGCGCGGCAGCGCTTCTTCGCGCACCGCGCCTGCAAGCTGGCCGCCAGCGTTGCGCCACATCGCTTCAATCACGCGGCTGGCATACAGGCGCGGCGCCACATAAGCCACCGGCCAGACCCGCTCGCCGCAGGCCAGCGGATAGCGGCCTGAAAAAGTAATGCGATCAGGGCTAGAGAAATCGCCCTGCAAACTGCCGCGCCAATCGCCACAAGCGCCATATGAGGCAGCCACTTCCACCGGAATCGCCACGCCTGCTATGGGGGGGTCAGTGCGCAGCAGGGCGCGTTTGCCTGAGGCATCGGGGGCGAAGGTGAAGATGAGCGATTTGAAATTGAGCAGCAAGCCATCGGGGGCGGCGTTGTAAGGGCGCAGCGGCTCGTCGTCAAAATCGGCGGGGTTTTTGTCAGGCAGGTCAAACACGCGCCGATCCAGCAAAATGTCGCCGCGCACCTCGCGCACGCCCTTGGCCAGCACCTGTTTGAACAAATCGTCAATCCGCTCCAGCACCAATTTCGGGTCGCCGCTGCCGCGCAAGATCAGGTTGCCTTGCAAAATGCCGTTGTCTAGGCTGCCGTCGATATAAACGCGGTTTTTCCAGGTGAAATCTGCGCCGAGCTGATCGAGGGCGGCGTAGGTGGTGATCAGTTTCATCACGGAAGCGGGGTTGACGCTGGCGTCAGCCCGGTGCTTCAGCGCAGGCGCCGGGGCGGGAGGCAGAGCCGGGGCTGGCTGCGCTTGCGGCGTGCTGCTGCTTGTGTTGCCGGTGGGGCTTGAAAAAGCAGGTAAAACCGGCAAGGCCTGCACCATCACACTCATGGCATGGGGCGGCACGCCCGCCCGAGCGAGCGCCACCAACACCTCTCTCGGTAGCGGCTGCGCGCTGAGCCAAAGCGGCAGTAAAAATGCGCTGGCACAAAGCAGGCGGCGAACGTGGCGAGAGTGAAGTATCCAGAGCATGCCCTGATTATCCTGTTGCCGCCGCCTTTTTTAGGGCGATAATCGCGCCATCGACATTTCGGAGCAAAACCTTGGACACCTACCCCAGTTGGTAGCTTCTCTGGCAGGTGGTTGAACAGATCAGTTCACGCAGGCACGGGAAGCACGCAAACATTCCCCGCAGCCCTTAAGCTCTTAGTTGGAGCCCCACCATGCTCAACATTTTTACGCTGGCCAATGGCCGCCTCTTCCAAGAAGAGATTGAATCGCTCGAAGAACTCACCAAATTCCAGCCCGTCTGGGTGGATTTGGAATCGCCCAGCCCGGAAGAAAAAGCCTGGATCAAGCAGCATTACGGCCTGTCGATCCCCGACGATGCGATGGACGAAGACATTGAAGAATCGGCCCGTTTTTACGAAGCCGACAACGGCGATCTTCACATTCGCTCTGACTTCTTAATTGACGATGAAGAATCACGCACCGAGCGCGTGGCTTTTATCTTGAACCTCAACAATGCCGAGCTGAAAAGCAAAGGCGTGTTGTTTTCCATTCACGAGCAAGATATCCCCATCTTCCGCTTGCTGCGCCTGCGCGCTCGCCGCATGCCAGGGCTGATTGAAGATGCCCGAGAAGTGTTGCTCAAACTCTATGATGCGGATGCTGAATATTGCGCCGATGCCTTGGAAGGCATTCACGACGAGTTAGAAAAAGCCAGCAGCCAGGTGCTCAAGGGCGACGTGACCGACTTGGTGGCTGCCGAGGTGTTGGCCAATATCGCCAAACAGGAAGATTTGAATGGCCGCATCCGTCGCAACATGATGGACACGCGCCGCGCCCTGTCTTTCATGATGCGCAGCAAAATGCTCTCGCCCGAGCAATTTGGCGATGCGCGCCAAATTTTGCGTGATATTGATTCGCTGGATTCTCACACCGCCTTCCTTTTTGACAAGATCAACTTCTTGATGGACGCGGTGGTCGGCTTTATCAACATCAACCAAAACAAAATCATCAAGATCTTCTCGGTCGCCAGCGTGGCCTTGCTGCCCCCCACCTTGATCGCCAGCATTTACGGCATGAACATGCAGATCCCCGAAGTGCAAGCTTTGGGCAGCTCCGCCTACCCGTTCGTTGTGGCGCTCATGCTGGCCAGCGCGATTTTGCCCATGTGGTATTTCAGGAAGCGGGGCTGGTTGAAGGGCTAAGCCCCAAGCTTTTTGAGCAGTTTGCCCTTATATTTACTGCATAGTTTGCTATATATTTTATAGCAATTTTAGGTGCCACCCGCAAACGGATTGCTTTGCCGCTCTTGGCCAAAGCTGCTTTCTGGGCCGTGGCCGGGGATGAAAACTGTCTTATTACCGTAGGGCCAGAGGCGCTGCGTGATGCTGGCGCTCAGCTGGTCATGGTTGCCACGCGGGAAATCGGTGCGGCCAATGCTGCCTGCAAACAACACATCGCCCACAAAGGTGCGGTTGAGCGATTCGGAATAAAACACCACATGGCCTGGCGTGTGGCCCGGGCAATGGCGCACGCTGAAAGTGTGCGCGCCCAGGCTCACGGAGTCGCCGATAGCCCGTTCCAATTGGGAAATTTTTCGTTTCAGAAGCCTGCTTTGCAGGGGCATTGGTGTGTCAAGTCCTACGTTTGAACGTCCGCTTTGGGCCATAAGCTGCCGTCTGCGAATGTCCGGTAACTGGCAGCCAATTTGGCTCCAGATACCGGTTCGATGAAATTCAAATTTCCGTCTGCTCCGAGAGTTCCAAAGCATCTTCGACCTCAATGCCAAGGTACCTCACAGTGCTTTCCAACTTGGTGTGTCCTAAGAGCAGTTGCACAGCACGGATATTCTTGGTACGGCGATAGATCAAAGATGCTTTGGTGCGGCGAATCGTGTGGGTGCCATAGGCCGTTGGATCCAGACCGATTTCTTCAATCCAGGAATTCAGTATTCGCGCGTACTGCCTAGTGCCCAAGTGTGGTGATTCATGAACCCGACTGGGAAATAAAAAGTCGTCGTTTACCAACTTGGCTTCCTTGATCCATGCAGTAACGGCATCCCTGGTTGGCGGTGTGATTTCAAACTGCACAGGTCGGGAGGTTTTTTGCTGTATGACGATCGCTCGAGGGGACACTCGATCACCATGGCAGATGTCCCGTACCCGCAAGCGCACCAAATCGCAGGCCCTAAGTTTGCTGTCCAACCCAAGATCAAAAAGCGCAAGCTCCCGCGTGCGGTGACCCAGTTGAAGTCGAATCCGGATGGCCCAGATATCTTTGAGTTTCAGTGGGGCCTTTTGGCCCACGATCTTTCCTTTGTTCCATGGAACCTTGGTAGGTGAAGCTGTTTCAGTGTTCACGATGCTCTCCTTAAGTTGAGGGGAGAGCTACTGTGAACCAGCCATACAAAATGTCAATTGGGGCCAATAGGCGTCATTTACTGTGCAAGCGCCGGTGCCCTTATGCCGAAGATCTACGCCGATTTGCGCCACGCCGTTCACCCATCTCGCGACTCATCTCTTGCAGATCAATTTCTTTTTGCAAAGCCTGCGCCCTTGGATATACGTACAGCTCCTCATCACTCATGTGTGTCGCATACAACGCGGCAAAATCAATTAGCACTTGGGTATCCTGAGACATCATGACAAACTGCTCCGACGTGCTTGCGTGGACCATGCGGTGCAAAACTTCTCTTGCAAGTAGCCAACGGGTTTGCATTTGAATATGCTGCGCCATCAGTTTTTCCACCACCAAGCGCGCGGGAATATCAGCCGATGCAAGTATGAGTGGGAATACGTGCAGTTCCTCGTCTTGGTGATGCAAAGGCGCGGCGATATCAAAGTAGCGCAGGATGTCGCTTGCCGCTGACTTAGCTTGGCTATCACACCCATTTTTTTCAACGTGTGACTGCAAACGAGTAAGCAAGTCTAGCGACCGTTGCACGCGTTCGTGGCAAGCGTGCAGCAATTCAAACGGTGACTCGACGCCAACCGCGGGCGCACGATGCCCGAAAAAAGACGCATCAACCGCGCTGAACTGATGGCTCACGATCTCTGCTCAATGCGGACGGGTAATCCGTTTTGATCAAAGGGAATATAGCCATCGATGCGCCCTTGCTTGAGATTTTCAACCATCCCCTGCAAGGCTTGATCTATCGCCACGTCAGAGGGCGGTTGACCAGGCGCCGCGCCCGACATTGCTGCAGCAAACACCAGTCCCCACGGTTGCTCAAACTGTGCCGCCTCGCGCGATAGCGCTGCAAAAGAGTCTAGCTCCTGTGGACTCTTGTCGACACACATCAGTGGCGCTAAAGCTCCGCCCTGACCATTTTCAAACTCTTGGCGCTGCTGCTCAGTGCAATCTGTCGGCAATTCAGTTGCAACAAATACGAATAGAAGTCTTTGCGGCAAATTTTCGTAGCGCGCAGTTTGTAGGAGGTCATCAAAATTTGAAATTAGCATGGGGTAGGTACTTCGCAGAAAAAGCAATCAATCTGGGTCAAGTTCGCTGACGTAGTCGGCGGTGAGGGGCCTTGTACGCCCAGGTTTGCGAGCGGCAACAGTGCCGACGCTAATAAAGCATAGCGCCGTCTCTGATGGCCTCAGCTTGAATAATTCGCGCAATGGAGCCGCACTGAGCGCTTTACCGCTGGTCAATGCCGACCCAAATCCCATCGCTGTCGCCATCAAGAGGATGTTTTGTGTAGCGCAACCAGCTGACAAAATCCTCTCTTGTAATGCAATCGTAAGATCACCACACGCGTCATCCACCACTAGAAGGATCAGTGTTGGCGCGCGATGAGCCTTTTCATCAGCTTGCGCCAGCTGCTCTGGAGATGCTTTGGGATCGCGAAGACGTAACGAGGCTGCGAAAGCAGCGCCCAGCCGCGCGCGCGCCAGCTGGGGCACGATGATGAAGCGCCAAGGCAGTAGCTGCCCATGATCGGGCGCAGATGCGGCAGCACTCAGAAGCGACTGCAATTGAGAAGCGTCTGGCCCCGGCGCGATGAGACGCTTCGGCAAAATGGTTTGCCGCGATTGCATCAATGCCTCTGCCCACTGAGTGAGTTCGGTCGGATTGGCGGAGTTTTTCACGATATAGGCCTAGCTGCAGTTAGTGACGTCAAGCGCATGCTGCGTGTACTCCGCCGCTCCATGTTAGCGTTGTGACCGACTTGCATAAAAGCAAGACCTATGGAATTTGGACAGCTGGCTTTTGGCCATCGCTCTCCACATAAGGTTGGTACGGACCAGTGCCACTGCTCGTCGCGATCGAAGCAGGTAAGAAGCTGCCCTGTTGAATATCAAAGATATGAATTTCTCCATCCTCTATGACGTAGTGCCACCCGTGAAGTGTCAAATTTCCAGCCTCAACTTCGCGTCGAACCATGGGGTAGTCCATCAGGCGCTCCAGTTGTAACACCACTGATCTCTGCTCAGTACGGGTAAACGCCTCAGGTCCTGGCTGAACCGGCAGCAAAGCTTCTTGTGCTAACTTAAGCCAGGCCTTGAGCGCAATGGCCTCTTCAGGTGCTCCTTCGTACGCAACCCGGATCGCTCCACAATGGCTATGCCCGCATACAACAATGCGCTCAACATGCAGGCCCAGAACCGCGAACTCGATGGCTGCCATGGTGCCGTGCAAGCCATGAGACTGGTCGTAGGGCGGCACAAAGGCACCGACGTTGCGCACAATAAAGAGCTCGCCCGGTCCAGCACCAGTGAGTAGATACGGAACGACGCGCGAATCGGAACAGCCGATAAAAAGCGTTTTCGGGTGCTGCCCGTCAGATACCAGATCCTGAAAGCGTTGCTGATGCCTAGGAAAGTAGTCGGAATGAAAATGCCGCAAGCGCTGAAGCAATTCATCTGGCGCAGATACGGGGTCTTGTGTCATTGCACTAGCGGCGAGTCCGCCCCTTCTAGCACCACACCCTCGATCTTGGCCTGACCCACCAGCAAGCGCATGTACTGATGCGATGCTTTAGCACGAGACTGCAGTATCAGTTGAGCAGCGATGCGTTCACGCACTTCATCAAACGACTTTTGCTGACCTCTTCGCCTACCCAACACCTCCACGATATGGAATCCAAAGCGCGAGTGCACTAGTCGCGGATGCACGCCCATACCCCACTGGGAATCCTTTTGGAGGAAGAGTTCGTTGGCTAATTCAGGTGCACAGTCGTCCGGGCCAATCCATCCGAGGTCGCCGCCCTGTGTACCAGTGGGGCAATTGGACAACTCAGCCGCGAGTCTTGCAAATCGATCGGCAGGGACATTCTTTTCAAGCAGGCTAAGCAACGCTTTTTCGGCATGTACTGTGAGTGCGTGGACGTTCACGCCCGGCGTTACGGCGAAAAGTATATGGCGCACATGCAAAGCTTGACCGACTACAAACTGTGGCTTGTTGGCCTCGTAAAAGCGCTCGCATTCCTGCGGCGTGGGTTCGGGCGTATTGATGGCCGCGTCCACCATTGCCTCAATCACCACCCGGTCAGCCTCGGTCAACTCGGGGGCAATGATCGCATCGGACGCAGGTAGCAAACCAGCGGCCACAGCCTCTTGGCGCAGCAACTCGGTGTGTGCAAGCTCCACCCAATCGGTGTAGGCTTCTGCACCGTCTGGCGCTATCAAAGTGACCCCGTTGATGCGCCTCGGAACTTGAGACTCGGGCGCCTGTGGGCTTTGAGCGCGCGAAGGAGCAGCTAGCAAAGCAGACGCGGCTGAATGCACCGTAGAGGCAGTGTCGCCGGCAGCCCAAGCCTCTTGTGCGTCTACTTGCCGCAACAAGAAATCCGTTGCATTGGCCGCTACGCAACCGCAACCACCGCTCCCACAACCGCCTTTTGATAAAGATTCCATGCTGTACTCCTAGGGCTTCGGTGTGGGGTGACTTGCGGACGAGCTGGATTTGAGTCCGATGCTGCGGCTACGCACGACTTGATAGGGACGCAGTACGTAGGCCAAGGTCCCAAATCCGCTCCACACGTGTACTAGACGAGAAAACGGAAACAGCAAAAAGATAGTCATACCTAACAACATATGCGCCTGAAAGTGCCACTCGACACCCGCGACCAAAGCAGTATTCGGAGAGAGTAAAACGATGCCCTGTAAGTACTCTGCCAAACGCAGCATGGTTTGCGGGTCCGAAACATGGTGAAAGGAAGACGGAATGGTGGTAAGACCAATGGTCAACTGCACCCACAAAATGACCAAAATAGCAATGTCTGTACGGTGACTGGTTAATCGGATGCGGGGGTCAAAGATGCGGCGGTGAAGCAGCAAGGTCAGGCCGATAAAACACAGCAGTCCGGCAACGCCACCGGCAATCACGGCCAGCAATTGCTTTTGCGACGCCGTCATAAACACTTCATACAGCCAGTGCGGTGTGAGTTGACCAAACAGGTGTCCAAAGAACAAAAACAAGATTCCGCCGTGAAACAGGTTACTGCCCCATTTCAACTGTCCTTTGCGCAAGAGTTGCGACGAGTCGCTTTTCCAGGTGTATTGGTCGCGGTCAAATCGCGCCAGGCTGCCCATCAAAAATACTGAAAGACAGATATACGGATAGATTCCAAAGAGGAAGTTGTGCAAGGAACTCATGCCTGCTCTCCTAAAGATATCGCGGTGGGCTTTTTCACAAATTGAATTGGCTGGGGTGCGCCGGGTTTGGCTTGGCCCTCCGTGGAGCAACCGCCAAACACTTCTGGCTCCGCCCAGCTCTCATCCATCTCAGGCTCAGGAGCAATCGCGACCGCCTCGGCCTTCTCCCCAGCCAACTCCAACACTGCGGCCAACACGCTGGCGTAGGGGCTTGACCGCTTCAGGAGCGCACTGAATATGACTCGCACGATGTGAGCGATCTCTCCCAAGAACTCTCGTGCTTGCAGAGGTGGTTGAGTGGACGCAAACTCGAGCACGACGGGTAGGTAGTCGGGCAATTCGCTTTCGCCCATGAGCAAACCCGCCTTCTCATAGGTCTGTATCAGATCAATCATCGCGGGGCCACGGTCGCGCGAATCGCCATGCACATGTTCAAACAAATGCAGCGCGGTGCGACGGCCCCGGTCAAACAGCTCCACGTACTCAGACTCCACGTCCAGAGACGACCGGGATGCAATGTGGTGCATCAACGCTTGTAGCTCACCAAGCCTTGTGACTGTCAAGGCGGCTTCGCTACGCAGCGCCTGTTGCATTTCGGGGATGTGGCTGCGCAGCTGTGAATCGGGGTAACGCAGCAGGTGAGCTAACACTCTCAGTGTCAGCCGCGCATGCACCGGTGAAGAAGAAAAAATGGTCATCTCAAGTCTCCATCCGGATAGGAATTGTGCGTTTCTTCTCACTGCCAAACAGGCTGGTTTCGGTTTGCCCCTCGGAGCACCCGTTACCAAAGCTGAACCCGCAGCCACCTTTCACGTTGAAGGTGTTTTCG
>JANMDE010000471.1:0-3044 GCA_031376105.1 Variovorax sp.
ATTGATGCTCGCACTCGGGTATTGCGGCACACGGATCACCTGATAAGTACGTCGGGGTTGCACCGTGGTGTTTTGCTCGTAAGCGTTGGTGAGCGCGGGCGTAAAACTGATGGCAGATCCTGCTGCTGAAGTCACGCGCACATACTCAAACAAGCCCGCCTGCCCCAACGTGGTGTAGCCGTTGGCTTGTGCTGTGGATGAAAAAGTCACCGAGTTAGCGTTGCCTGAAGCCGTGCTGTCGCCATAAGCATCGCTGTCGGTGCTGTCGATCGTTGCACCTTGCATCTGAATGATCATCAGCATATCGCCGACGCTGACTGCTCCAGAAGCACCGATAGATGTGCCCAGTGTGAGGCTGGTGGTTGCGACGGGGAGAGTGCCATTGCCTTGGTAAAACGTGTTGACCACGCCACTGATTGTTGCTGGCGCATCTTTGCCCGGCGCAGCACAGACTTGCGCCCAAGACGGCATCGAACACAGCAATGCGATTGCCGTGCCAAAGATCCATTGGCGGATGGAGTGAAGTAGCATGGAAGCGATTGTAAATAGATGTAGATGAGCGTTAGCTTGGCAATACAAGTTAACTCTGGAATACCTTCTTTAAGGTGACAGAAGTAACGCAAATGTGGTTTTTTTGGCGCTGCGTTTGTTTTTGAATCTTAAACTCTGCCGCATGACATTGTTTAAATACACAGTATTTGGCCGCTAGGTGAAGACTCTAAACAGTTAGAATACGCTTGTTTTTAACAACCCTCAGAGGGACCTATGAGTGATATTGAAGCACGTGTCAAAAAGATCATCGCCGAGCAACTCGGTGTAGAAGAGTCGCAAGTGACTCCAGAGAAAGCCTTCGTGGCTGATCTGGGCGCTGATTCGCTGGACACGGTTGAACTGGTGATGGCCTTGGAAGATGAGTTTGGCATTGAAATTCCAGACGAGGATGCAGAGAAGATCACCACGGTGGCTGCGGCAATTGACTACGCTACCTCGCACAAGAAGGCTTGATATCGCACGCCTACAAGGGGCTGGCAGCTGAAAGGCTGCTTGCCCTTTTTTATTTGAAATTCATGATTTTTCCGGACAGTTTATGAGCAAACGTCGCGTCGTTATCACGGGTTTGGGCTGCATCAGCCCAGTGGGCAACACGGTGGAATCCGCCTGGGCTGCGCTGATTGCGGGCGAAAGCGGCATTGCTGCAATCACCAAATTTGATGCCAGCGCCTTTGCTTGCAAAATTGCAGGCGAAGTCAAAGGCTTCCAAGTGGAGGACTACATGACCTCCAAAGAAGCCCGCACGATGGACACCTTCATTCATTACGGAATCGCTGCTGCTGTGCAAGCCGTTCAAGATTCGGGCTTGGCGGTCAACGATGCCTTAAGCGACGCTCAATCCGTGCGCATCGGTGTGAACATTGGCTCGGGTATTGGCGGCTTGCCGCTGATCGAAGAGACGCATACCGAGCTGGTGAACCGGGGCCCGCGTCGGGTTACGCCGTTTTTCGTGCCCGCCAGCATCATCAACATGATCTCGGGCCACGTGAGCATGAGATATGGTTTCAAAGGCCCCAATATCGCCGTGGTCACGGCTTGCACCACTGGTTTGCATGCGATTGGTATTTCAGCCCGCATGATTGAATACGGCGATGCGGATGTGATGATCTGTGGTGGCTCAGAGGCCACCATTTCCCCGTTGGGGGTGGGCGGTTTTGCCGCCATGCGTGCTTTGTCGACCCGCAACGATGACCCCGCCACCGCATCTCGTCCTTGGGACAAAGACCGCGATGGCTTTGTGCTCGGCGAAGGCGCAGGCGTGATGGTGATTGAAGAATACGAGCATGCAGTTGCACGTGGCGCAAAAATTTATGCCGAGATTTCTGGCTTTGGCATGAGTGGCGATGCGGGCCACATGACGGCGCCTAACCTTGATGGCCCGCGCCGTGCCATGCTGTCTGCTATATCAAATGCAGGCCTCCAACCCACCGATGTTGATTATGTGAATGCGCACGGCACATCCACCCCGCTGGGTGATGTGAACGAATCCAACGCCATCAAAGCCGCGTTTGGAGAGCATGCGAAAAATATTGTCGTCAACTCTACCAAGGGTGCTACCGGCCATTTGTTGGGCGGCGCAGGCGGGTTGGAGAGCGTGTTCACCGTGCTTGCACTGCATCACCAAATCATTCCGCCCACGATCAACATCTTCAACCAAGATCCTGAATGCGACCTGGATTACTGCGCCAACACAGCGCGAAAGATGGACATCAAGGTGGCGCTGAAAAACAATTTCGGCTTTGGCGGGACAAACGGTGCGCTGGTATTCAAGCGCGTCTGACGCGCCAGTGATACTTTGATGATTCGCCGCAAACTTGAGCTCATCTGAAGCCGAGATTGCGCCATGCGTTACCCGCCCGCGCTTACCTTCACGCCCGCTCGCAGCCGGGTGTATGGCTTTGTGGCGTGCACAGCAGCTATTATTTTAGTAGCAATCTGTCTTTATTCTATAAGGGCTAACAGCCCTTATTCTTTAAGCTACGGTGCTTGGATCGGACTTTGCGTCGGCGTAACCGCTTGGTTGTTGCACGATGCCTGGCGCGCGCCTCGCGGTCAGCTGGTTTGGGCGCAGGGTCAATGGCATCTGCAGCTGAATGGCGAATCCGTTACGGGAACTTTGTGCCTACATTTTGATCTTCAGCAGTACATGCTGGTGAGCTTTGTGCCTTGTGCCCAAGCTGATTCGGCCATAACAGGCTTTCTCCAAATAACAACACAGTGGTTCCATCTCGAAGCGAGACACGTCGATCCCGCCGTAGGCCCTTCGGGCTGGTTGGCATTGCGTCGCGCCGTCTATGCGGCGGCGATGCCCAAACATGAAGAGCGGCTTACCTGAGATGGATGCAGTCAGCCAAGTCAATGTGATGCAGGCGCAGCCCGATCCAGATCAGGCCTTGGTGGAGGTGGCCAAGAGTGGTGGCCGCGAGGCAGAGCGAGCATTTGAGATGCTCTTCATCAAATACCGCAAAAAGCTAGAGCGCATGATCTCGCGC
>JANMDE010000497.1:0-5566 GCA_031376105.1 Variovorax sp.
TCAGCAATGCCTTCTACAGGCGTTTTGCTCTGGGGTCTAATGTCTCTCGCAATGTGGGCTGTCGCGGGCTATGCGTATTTCGGCCACGGTAAAGTCGATGCCTCCTCAATTATCACTGCGTTATTCTTCACCATAGCGCTATGCTTAGCTGTCTACAGTGCTAGGCGAACCGGACTTAAGTGCTAGGCATCGCAAGTTTGCTAGATCCTTCTTGTCAAATTTAAGCCTGCACGGAAGAGTCTGATGGATTCTGGAAATTTAGCCCTTGCAATGCCCTACGTTCTTATTGGCATGCTAATCATTATTGTTGGTGGTGTATGGCGACTCTGGACGAGGCAAAAACTCACTCAGCAGCAGTGGGACAAGATCGCAAAGCGAGTTGAGGTCGGCGTCGCGCTGAGCTTGGTCGCAATTGCCAGTGCTTTGACTTTTTACTACGACTTCACGAAATAAGGCAAATGCGGAAAGTTCAAGTGCATCGTGCGCAACTTGGCTGGCTGCTGGACTGCACTCAGGCTAACTGGTCATTCAGCGTTAACCAACACCCTCCCCAGCGGAAACCATTGGGCGGTTGAATCAGAAATTTTTTGAAAGGCGCGTGGAGACCATCTTTAAATCACCGTGGCCGCCATCGCGTGTGTTTTCAAAAAACTTTATGAGGCAACTGCACGATGGTACGACGCAGGTGAGCGGGTGGAGCGAAACGGTTGTTCTCTCAGTGCTCAAATCATTTCATCGCCGCCTTCACTTCAGCACCCAGCTCAATCACGCTCATCGCGTAATAGCTGCTCCAGTTGTAGCGGGTGATGACGTAGAAGTTTTCTGTGCCTGCCACGTATTGTGGGGCGTTGGCGGGGGACAGGGAGGGGTCGCCGTTTTGCAACTCGACCAAGGCGAGTGGCCCGGTGTGTGACAAAGCTGCGCCAGTGAGCACCGCGCCTTTGGCTTGGAAGCTCTCTGCGCTGAAAGTGGGCAAAATGTCTGGCGCGAGCAGGGCTTCTTTGTCTAATCTGGCGGCATCGAAGCTCACCGCGTAATGCGTGGCTTGACCTGTTTTCCAGCCGAAGCTTTTGAAATAATTGGCCACGCTGCCTATCGCATCGACCGGGCTGTTGAACAAATCAACTTTGCCATCGCCATCAAAATCAATCGCGTATTTCACCCAGCTGCTGGGCATGAATTGGCCCAGACCCATGGCGCCTGCGTAGCTGCCGCGCAGCTCCAGCGGATCAATGCCTGTGCGGTTTTTCAAGGAGAGGAATTGCTCTAATTCATCGCGGAAGAAAGCGCTGCGATCGCGCTTGGGAGTTTTGGGGAAGTCAAAAGCCAGCGTGGCAAGGGCATCCATCACGCGGAAACTGCCCATATCGCGGCCATAAATGGTCTCGACGCCGATGATGCCCACGATGATCTCAGCAGGCACACCGAATTCTGCCTCGGCCTTGTCTAAAGCCGCCGCATTTTCCCGCCAAAATTTCACACCCGCTTGTATGCGCACTGGATCAATAAAGCGGCTTCGATAGACGCGCCAATTCTTCCAGACCACGCCTGAACTGCTGGGCTGCATCGGGCGCATCAGGCGCTGCACAGTAGGGATGAAGCGGGCTTGCCCGATGGCTTGTCGCACCCATTCTTTGTCGAGATTGCGGCGCTCGGCCACGTCATCGGCAAAGCGCATCACATCTTCGCGGCTGGCATAGGCCTCACCTTGCACGATGCTGGGCGGCTTCTTGGCGTCTTTTTTTGAGCTTTTTTGGGCTATTGCCGATGTAGAACCTGCAAACATTGCTATAAAAATAGTAGCAATCTGCGCAGCCCGGAACAAGGCGCGACGGGAGCGAAAAGGGTGAAGGATTCTGGGCAACATTAAGTAGGCGCAGCAGACACAGGTTTGATGCGGGAAAAGGCTTTGTGAAGTGTAGCCAAGCTTTGCGTGGCGCGGCTGGCGCTGGCAGCCTGGGGGCGATAACGCAGGGTGTCAAATTGCAGCAGCCAATCATGCAGCGGTCGAGCGTTTTCGCCGAATTGGGCGAGCGCTTGCGCGGCCAGGGTGCGCGGCGGCGTGCTCGCGTCAGACGGCAAGCCTGCTTTGGCCAACAGCTTGCGGGCGCGGGCGAGCTGGCGCAACCATGGATCTTGGGTGTGGCGCTCCCAGAGGGTGAAGGCCGCGCCGATCAAGCCGACCAGCGTGACGATACCCGCGAGCACTTTGCCCAAATCCTCCCAGCTCGGGCTTTCAAAGCCGAGATTTTTCAGCAGATCCAGCTGCTTGGCTTGCGAATAATTGAGCACCCATTGATTCCAAGAATTATTAAGCGCCTCCCAAGCGGCGCGCATTTGCGTGATCATGCCCAGCGGCACTACGGCGCTAAAAGCCGCGCCCACTGCGCCCTGCGGCACCGCCAAGCGCTCAAAGCTGCCCACGCGGCCGGGCGAGACTGCGCCCGTAGGATCGACCCTCACCCAGCCCTGCCCTGCCTGCCACACCTCAGCCCAAGCATGCGCATCGCGCTGGCGCACCGTCCAAAAGCCGTCAACCGCGTTCGCCTCGCCGCCTTGGTAGCCGGTGACGATGCGGGCCGGAATATCAAGGGCGCGCATCAAAATCACGAAACTCGAAGCAATGTGTTCACAAAAACCTTCTTTGCGATCAAACCAAAATTCATCGGCAGTGTGTTGGCCAAAGACACCGGGCTCCAGGGTGTAGCTATACCCACCTTCGCGCAAGCGGCGCATCACCTCCGTGACCAAAATCGCAGCGCCGGCTTGCGCAAAGCGTGGATCACGGCGAATGTCGAAGGCTAATTGCAGCGTGCGCGGGTTAAAGCCTGCGGGCAGATCGATGAAATCTTGCAACCCCAGCACCATGCGATCAGGCCCATGCCGAAAATTCGTGCTGCTGCTGGCTTTGTAGCGCAGCAAATCCGTGACGGGGCGATTGGAGAGCCATTGCAACTCGTTGGTCATCGTCAACTCATGACCGGGCACATCGGGCTTGGCATTGGCAGCCTCCAACACAAAAATCCAAGGCCGCTGCGTGGCTTCTAAAGTCACCTCATAAGCCAGCGACTCACCGCTGGTTTGCAAATTTGGCAACACCGCAAAACGGCGCGAAATCGCCGAGGTGCTGGGCCGCCATTGGCGGCCATCAAAGCTGGTCAGCACCGGGCCGCGAAAATACTGCTCGCTAGCGGGCGGTATTTGCTGACCGGGCTTTAAATTCCACTTGATGCGCATGGCAATCGAATCATCCAGAGCTAATTTTGCGATCGTGCCGACCTCCATCGTGGCCGACAAGCCGCTGCGCCCGGTCATGGCGTCTCCGGGCACACCCCAAAGCGGTGCCAGCCTTGGAAACAACACAAAGAAAATCGCCATGATCGGCGCGCCCAGCAAGACCATGAAGCCCGCTGTTTTGAGCGATTCTGTGAGCGGCGGCTGACCGACCACGCGATGCGCGTTGATCAAAGCTGTGAGCAAACCCATCAGCGCCACCATCATCGCCGCTGCCACGAGCAGACTTTGCGAGAAAAAGAAATTCGTGAGCATCGTAAAAAAGCCCAGAAAGAAGACGACGAATGCATCGCGCCGCGCCCGCAGCTCCAGCGTTTTGAGGGTGAGCAAGACGACGATCAGCGTCACGCCCGCATCGCGGCCCAGCAGCGTGCGGTGGCTAAACAGCGTGGCGGCTATCGTGAGGATGAGAAGACCGACCAACCACCATTTAGACGGCAGCGGCTTGCCCAGCCAAGCCAGCCGCCCCCGCCAAACGAGCACAATGCCCGCCAGCGCAGAGCACCAGATTGGCAGATGCGGCGTTTGCGGCATGATGACCCAAGCAATCACGCCCAGAAGAAAGAGCGTGTCGCGGGCATCACGCGGCAGGTGGCGCAGCTTGTCGAGCCATTTCAACATAGGGCCAATGCCTCCAGGCAGGCGCGTTTGTGCGCTTCGCCGTTGGCGGGCTTGATCTCGCGGCCCGGAATGCGCAGGCCAAAATCTGATCCCAGCTTGTCTGCCGCCAAGACCCAAGCCGTGAGACGGCTGAGCTTGGCTTCATGCTCGAGAGTGGCGCAGGCGGTGTAATCCAGCCAGAGCTCATAGCGCTGGGCTTGCTGCGTATCGCGGCTGACCAGTTCATCGGATTTGGCGGCTTTCTTCCAGACCACGAGCTTCAAAGGATCGCCCCGTCGATAGGCTCTCACGCCATCAAACTCGCCGCTTTGCTGCGCCCGAGCCGCGCCCCCGCCGCCAGCACGCGGCTCGCCGGGCGGCAAGGGCGGCGCATGCGGCTCAGGCGCGGGATACACCAACACTTCTGATTTAGGCCGCCACACTGTCCACACGCGGAATGTGCCCAGCGGATAGCGCGTCTCAGCCTGCAAATCGGGCACGCGATGCAGACCGCGCCGCACCGCTTTGAAGGCCACGTTCACCGTGCTGGAGCCCTGCGCGGGCACATCAGCCCAAGCCCAATGCGGCGCATGCGCATCATCAAGCAAAGCCAGGCCAATGCTGGGGCGAAGGCTTTTGCGCGCATGGGTCAGGCGGATCTCAATTTGCGCGATGGAGCCTGCAAATATTTGACCAAATGCACTACTCGCCCTTATAGAATCTGCACTGTGTGCTATTAAATTCATAGTTAGCCCGCGCAGATTACCATGCGTCACATGCATGCCCACCACCGCCGCACCGGCGAGCATGAAGGTGAGTAGATAGCCCAAATTCAGCTGGTAATTGATGGAAGCGATCAGCAAGACGAGCAGCGTGAGCGCGAGCATCCAGCCCGCGCGGGTTGGCAAGATATAGACATTGCGCTGCGTCAGCGTCCAAGTGTCAGTCAGCGGCAAGCGCGATTGCCACCACTGCCGAAACCGCTTACGAATCGCGCTGATCATGACGGAAACATCAAGGCAGCGCCACAGCGGCCATCATGGCACGCACTTGCTCGACACTGCCGCGCCCGGCATCAGCCACAGGAATCATGCGGTGCGAAATGGTTTGCGGCAGAATCGCCTGCACATCATCGGGCGCCACATAATCGCGCCCGGCCAGCAGCGCCTGCGCCTTGGCCGCGCGCAGGAGCGCGATGCCTGCGCGAGGAGACAAACCCTGCAAAAACCATTGCCCGCTGCGCGTGGCGGCGATCAGATCTTGCACATAATTAAGCAGCGGCTCAGAGGCCTGCACCTGCTGCACTGCCGTTTGCAAGGCTTGCAGATCAGCCGGTGTGAGCACAGCAGGGAGTTGCTCCACCACGTCACGCCGATCTCCGCCTGCGAGCAATTGCCGCTCGGAGGCGCGATCTGGGTAACCCAAGCTGATACGCATCAAAAAGCGATCAAGCTGGCTCTCAGGCAAGGCATAGGTGCCCAGCTGATCATGCGGGTTTTGCGTGGCGATCACGAAAAAAGGCTGCGGCAGCGGGCGCGTTTCGCCTTCCTAGGTCACTTGCTTTTCTTCCATCGCTTCCTACAAAGACGATTGCGTTTTCGGGCTAGCGCGGTTAATTTCATCGGCAAGCAAGACTTGCGCAAAGACCGGGCCGGGGTGAAACACAAAGCGC
>JANMDE010000524.1:0-1651 GCA_031376105.1 Variovorax sp.
CGTTGGTGGCCGAGCGACGCTTTGCGAAGCTGGAGAGCAAAAAGGGCGCTGGTGTTTTCATGAGCGTGATGTGGTCATTGGGCGCGACGCTTGCAGCCATCGTGATGCTGCTGATCTCGATTCCGTTCTGGTTTGTGCCACCTCTGATTTTACTGATTCCGCCGCTGATCTGGGGTTGGCTCACCTATCGTGTGATGGCGTTTGATGCGCTGGCCGATCATGCAACGGCTGATGAACGCCGCGAACTGATGAAACGCCATCGCCCGCAGCTTTTGGGCATCGGCGTGGTGAGCGGTTTTTTGGGGGCAGCGCCTACGCTGCTTTGGGCTTCAGGGGTGGTGTTTCTCGTGCTCGCGCCGTTGATGATTGGCATTGCAATTTGGGTTTACACGCTGATCTTTGCTTTTTCGTCGTTGTGGTTTGCGCATTTTTGCTTGGATGCGCTGGAGCGGTTGCGCAGAGAAAAAACATCTGCTAAAAACGATGTTTTTAAGCAAAATGAGCCCCCAGCCGACGTAAAGTCTGCACAGAGTGCTCCCGATTTAATAGTGGATGTGAATCCACGTAAGCTTTCATAAGTATCGAATGATGACAAATACAACGCCTTCTCAAACAAACCATCAACGATCCGTCGGGCTGATTGGCCTGGGCGCGATGGGCCATGGCATGGCGGGCTCGCTTCGCCGCGCGGGCTTTAAGGTGCATGTGTTTGATATTCGCGCGGAGGCGGTTCAAGCCTTTGTGGCGGGTGGTGGCGTAGCCTGCGAGAGCGCGGCTGATCTGGCCGCTGCTTGCGATACGGTGATCAGCGTATTGGTGAATTCGCAGCAAACGGAGCAGTTGCTGTTTGGCGACAAGGGCGTGGCCAGCGCGCTTGGGCAAGGCAGCGTTTTCATCATGTGTTCAACGGTTGCGCCCGCTTGGTCGATTGCCATGGAGGAGCGCCTGGAGAGCATGGGGCTGCTGTATCTGGATGCGCCCATCTCTGGCGGCGCTGCGAAAGCGGCTAGCGGCCAAATGACGATGATGACAGCGGGCAAGCCCCAGGCCTTTGCAAAAGCGGGTGGCGTGCTGGATGCGATGGCTGCGAATGTGTACCGGCTGGGTGATCAGGCGGGCAATGGCAGCAAGGTGAAAATCATCAATCAGTTGCTCGCTGGCGTGCATATTGCCGCGGCGGCAGAAGCCATGGCGCTAGGGCTGCGCGAAGGTGTCGATGCAGCGGCACTTTACGAGGTTATCACGCACAGCGCGGGCAACAGCTGGATGTTTGAGAATCGCATGGCGCATGTGTTGGCTGGGGACTACACGCCGCTGTCTGCAGTGGATATTTTTGTGAAAGATCTGGGCTTGGTACTGGATACCGCTCGGGCTAGCAAATTTCCGTTGCCTTTGTCTGCTACCGCGCATCAGATGTTTATGCAAGCTTCCACTGCGGGCTTCGCGCGGGAGGATGATTCTGCTGTGATCAAGATTTTTCCTGGCATCAAATTGCCTCTTGCTCGCTGAGCGCTTTGCCTGCTTGTGCTGCTCAAGATGGATTGAATGGATGTCGCGATCTGGCCTCGTGTGACCGCGATATCCAAACAGTCACCTCGGTTGCTTTTAGTCAAGGCTGATTTTGGCAAACTTGGCGACGCGACTCATTGTG
>JANMDE010000179.1:0-5836 GCA_031376105.1 Variovorax sp.
GAGGTGTTCCAGCAGCAATCGGGCTGGCGTATCCAAATGGAGTCCGTGGGCGGCGTGGATGCTGCCAAGCGGGTGCAATCGGGGGAAGCCTTTGATGTGGTGATTCTGGGGTCTGATGCGATTGACAAACTCATCGCCTCTGGCCATTTGCTCGCAGGTAGCCGCGTGGATTTGGTGACATCACCGATTTCAGTTGCTATTAAAAGAGGAGCGAACTATGTAGATACATCAAGGGCAAGTGCCCTAAAATCTGCATTATTGTCAGCCAAAAATATTAGTTATTCGACCGGCCCCAGTGGGGTGTATCTTGCCCAGCTTTTTGAAAAAATGGGTATCGCAGATCAGATGAAAGCCAAGACCGTGGTGCCGCCGCCCGGCGTGCCGGTGGGCAGCTTGGTGGCCAAAGGCGAGGTGGCTCTCGGCTTCCAGCAGCGCTCCGAGCTTATCAACATGGAAGGCATTGAACTCTTGGGCAATTTGCCCGAGGAAGTGGCCTACATCACGACTTTCAGCGCAGGCATTTCTGTGGATACCTCTGCCGAGTCTGTAGCCGCCGTCAAAACCTTCCTCAACTTCGCAAATTCGGCGCAAGCCGCCCTCATTAAACAATCCCAAGGCATGAACCCCGCCCAAAATTAATTGGGATCTGACCCCAATTAAATTAATTGGGGTCAGATCCCAATTAATTTTCATCCAAATGATAAAAAAACCATGAGCCTCATTATTGACTGTCACGGCCACTACACCACCGCTCCGAAAGCGCTGGAGACTTGGCGCAATGCGCAAATTGCGGGGATCAAAGATGCGTCCAGCATGCCGAAAGTGGCTGATTTGAAAATCTCGGATGAAGAGATCTCCGAGACTATTCTCGCCAACCAATTGAAGCTCATGAAAGAGCGTGGCAACGATCTCACGCTGTTTTCGCCCCGCGCTAGCTTTATGGCGCACCACATTGGCGATTTCAATGTCTCCAGCACGTGGGCAGCCATTTGCAATGAACTGTGTTTCCGGGTGAGCGAGCTTTTTCCAGATCACTTCGTACCTGTGGCGATGCTGCCGCAATCTCCCGGTGTTGACCCGAAGACATGCATTGCAGAATTGGAAAAATGTGTCAAGGAATACGGCGCGGTTGGCATCAATCTGAATCCTGATCCGAGTGGCGGCCATTGGACTTCTCCGCCATTGACCGATAAGCATTGGTATCCTATTTATGAAAAAATGGTCGAATACGATCTGCCTGCCATGATTCACGTGAGCACCAGTTGCAATGCGTGCTTCCATACCACCGGTGCACATTATTTGAATGCGGATACGACGGCGTTCATGCAGTGCTTAAGCGGCGATCTATTCAAAGATTTCCCAACACTTAAATTCCTCATCCCGCATGGCGGCGGCGCTGTGCCGTATCACTGGGGGCGCTTCCGCGGCTTGGCGCAAGAGATGAAAAAGCCTTTGCTTGAAGAGCATTTGCTCAACAATATCTTCTTTGACACTTGCGTCTATCACCAGCCCGGCATTGACTTGCTTAACAAAGTCATCCCCGTAAAAAATGTACTTTTTGCCAGCGAGATGATCGGCGCAGTGCGCGGCATTGATCCGCAAACCGGGCATTACTACGACGACACCAAGCGCTATATCGACAATTCGACTCAGCTCAGCGCGCAAGACAAAGCAGCGATTTTTGAAGGCAACACACGGCGCGTGTTTTCTCGTCTCGATAGACGCTTAAAGCAACAAGGGAAATAATCATGTTTGAACTCGGCGTTGTTTACCGCAACATCACCCGCGCAGATCGCGCAGCCACTGATGCCTTGGCTGAACTGGGCAGCGCTACTGTGCACGAAGCTCTTGCGCGCGTTGGCCTCATGAAGCCTTATATGCGCCCGATCTACAGTGGCGCGCAAATCAGCGGCACGGCAGTCACCGTGCTCCTGCACCCCGGTGACAACTGGATGATGCATGTGGTGGCCGAGCAAATTCAGCCGGGCGATATCGTTGTAGCAGCCATCACAGCGGAATGCACCGACGGCTATTTTGGTGATTTGCTCGCCACCAGCTTCCAAGCACGTGGCGCTCGTGGCCTGATCATCGATGCGGGTGTGCGTGATGTAAAGACCTTGAAAGAGATGAACTTCCCCGTCTGGAGCAAAGCCATCAGCAGCAAAGGCACGATCAAAGCCACACTCGGCTCGGTGAATATCCCGGTCGTGTGCGCGGGCATGAGTGTGCATCCGGGTGATGCAGTGGTGGCCGATGACGATGGCATCGTCGTGGTGCCCAAGGCGATGGTGCAAAAAACACTTGCGGCAGCTCAGGCGCGCGAGGCACTTGAGCTAGACAAGCGCAACAAGCTCGCCAGCGGCGTGCTGGGCTTGGATATGTACAACATGCGTGAGCCGCTTGCTAAAGCTGGCCTGCGATACATCGACTAAGGGATAACCTTGGGGATGGGAGTGCTTTTGGGCGGCAACAATCAAAAGCACCACATTCCGAGGAGATTCAATTGAATAAGAAGCCTGTCTTTTTGCTCATCGCCGTCGCGGCTGTGCTGGCTGGCCTGTCGGCTTGTACCAGCATGCCTTCGGGAGGCACAGCAAGTTCGCCGCCGTCTGCAGACAGTGTGCAGATCGTACGTACGACACACGGCATTCCGCACGTCACTGCTGCCAACATGGAAATGCTCTCGTATGGCATCGCCTACGCACATGCACAAGACAATGTTTGCATGAGCGCCGACGTCATGGCGACGGTGCGTGGACAGCGTTCGCAGCACTTCGGCGCGACCGCTACCGGTGTGCTGGGCGTACGCACACTTCCCAACGCTGCCATTGATGCCTTTGTGCAGGCTCACATGGATGATGCCAAGCTCAAGGCGGCATGGGATCAATCCAGTGACAACAATCGCGCGATGGCGCGCGGCTACGTGGCAGGCTTCAATCGCTTTCTTCAAGATGACGCAGGTAAGTTGCCCGCTGAATGCAATGGCAAGCCATGGGTTACACCCATGACGCTGTCGGATATTTATCGCGCCACAGAGGCCATCCAAGTGCAAGCGGGCGCAGGGGCCTTGGCCGATGCGATTGCGGCGGCTGCGCCTCCGGCAAGGGCCGCACAGCTCGCCCCTTCGCAGAAAACCTCAGACGAGGCTTTGCAGGCCTACGCGCGGGGTGCGAGAGAGCAGTTGCGAGAGGCTGGCGTGCTGGATTCTCCGCTTGGCTCCAATGCTTGGGCTTTTGGTAAGCAAACCAGCGCCAATGGGCGCGGCATGCTGCTGGGTAATCCACACTACCCTTGGGTGGGCCCTAGCCGTTTTTATCAGATGCACCTGACGATCCCAGGGCAGTTTGATGTGATGGGCGCCGCGCTGGGCTGGACGGCCGCCGTCCAGATTGGCTTCAATAAAGACGTCGCTTGGTCACACACGGTCTCGACTGGCAAGCGCTTCACTTTGCACGAGCTGAGCTTGGTACCCGGTAAGCCGACGGCCTACCTGATCGACGGTAAAGAAGAGTCGATGGTGGCAAAGAAGGTGATGGTGGCTGGCCGAGAGCAAACGATTTGGAGCAGTCGTTTTGGGCCGATCTTGGTGATGCCTCGGGCCGGCTTGAACTGGACCGCAGAGCGCGCCTACGCGATTCAAGACGCTAATGCGGGCAGCGTGCGCTCCACAGATATGTACATCCAGTTTGCTAAAGCACGCGGCGTAGGGGATCTGCGTGGTGCTATGAACCTGCTGGGAACGCCATTTGTCAACACCATTGCTGCAGACCGGGCGGGTGATGCCATGTTTGCTGATGTCAGCGGTGTGCCAGACTTAGAAATGGCAGATTTGCAGAGATGCGCGCCCAGCCGCCCTGCTGCGGCGCTCTTGGCCGCTGTTAACTTGGTGGTGTTGGATGGATCGAAATCGGATTGCAACTGGAAGCGCGACAGCAACTCCCCTGTGCCTGGTTTGATTGCACCTTCTCGCATGCCTGTGTTGGTTCGCCAAGATTGGGTGCACAACAGCAATGACAGCTTTTTCTATACCCATCCCGAACACAAATGGGGCCCGGTCTCCATCATGGTGGGCGACGACGTTGTGCGTCGTTCGCGCACGCGATCGGAGCTGATTGAAATTCCTGAACTGCTCGACAAGGGAAAGATCAGCCTCGCTGGCATGCAAGCGCAGCTGTTTGAAAATCGCAATTTGCTGGCCCGTATGGTGCTCCCCGATTTGCTTGCGGCTTGTGCGCAGGCGCCGACTGCGGAGGCGAGAGACGGATGCGCCGCACTCAAGCTTTTTCATGATGCGGGCATGCGTAGCAACACCGATGCCAAAGGAGCGCCACTGTTTCGCGAATTCTGGCGTGCTGCCAGCCAGATACCCAATGTGTATCGCGAGCCCTTTGATAGAGCACGCGTTGTGGCCACGCCTTCCGGCCTACGCATGAGCGACTCTGCCACAGCAACCCGCGTCTGGGATGCGCTGGGCGCTGCAGTGAAGAAAATGCGCGATGCTGGCTTTGCGCTAGATGCACCTTTGGGTCTGGTGCAACGTGTTGTTTTCTCCAATGAAAATATTCCGTTGCACGGTGGCGATGACACCGAAGGCGTGCTAAATAATGTGGGTGATCGCGGCCGCCCAGGTTTAAGCAAGGACGGCATTCGCATTGATTACGGCACCAGTTATGTTCAAACCGTGACATTTGATGAGCGTGGGCCTGTCGCGCAAGCTTTGCTGGTTTACGGTCAAAGCGCACACGCAGGCTCACCCCACCAAACCGATCAGTTGAGGATGTACGCTGAAAAGCGTTGGCCTCAATTGCCGTACCACCCGGAAGACATTGAGCGGCAACGCATCGGTCAACCATTGATTTTGCGCAAACCTTGATCCCATATCGCTAGCTTATGCAATGGCATGAGCGAGCAGTGTGATGGGGGTTTGCGCATGTGACGAAGAAGGAGAGACATGAGTAAACCCACCACTGGGGACTTTCAAAAGACGTCGGGCTGGCTTGATTGGTACGAAGGCCCATCTAAGCCGCGCTTTGAATTACCTGCTGGCGCTGTCGATGCGCATTGCCATGTGTTTGGCCCCGGCGCAGAGTTTCCTTATGCGCCAGAGCGCAAATACACGCCATGCGACGCGGCGAAAAGCCAACTCTTTGCTTTGCGCGATCACTTAGGTTTCAGCCGCAACGTGATCGTGCAAGCCACCTGCCACGGTGCAGACAACCGGGCGATGGCCGATGCGTGCCGCGCATCGGGCGGCAAAGCGCGTGGCGTCGCCACCGTGCGGCGTAGCGTGTCAGACCACGAGCTACAAGACATGCATGCCGCAGGCGTGCGCGGTGTTCGCTTTAATTTCGTGAAGCGCCTGGTGGATTTCACGCCGAAAGACGAGCTGCTAGAAATCGCGCATCGTATTAAGCCGCTGGGCTGGCATGTCGTGATTTATTTTGAAGCGGTGGATCTGCCTGAATTGTGGGATTTCTTCACTGCGCTGCCCACCATCGTGGTGGTCGATCATATGGGTCGCCCCGATGTGAGCCAGCCTGTAGATGGCGCGGAGTTTGTACTTTTTATGAAATTCATGCGCGAGCACAGCAACGTATGGAGCAAAGTCAGTTGCCCCGAGCGTCTGAGCAACACAGGTCCGAAGGCTTTGAATAGCGAACAAAACGCCTACCAAGACGTGATTCCTTTCGCGCGAAAAGTGGTCGAAACCTTCCCTGATCGCGTGCTTTGGGGAACAGATTGGCCTCACCCCAATTTAAAAGACCACATGCCCGACGACGGCCTGCTGGTCGATTTCATCCCGCATATTGCCCACACCGCCGAGCTGCAAAAAAAG
>JANMDE010000568.1:0-4641 GCA_031376105.1 Variovorax sp.
CCGGTGATCTACCGCGCTGCATCGCAATGGTTTGTCCGTATGGATGAGGGCGAAGGCGTTTTCACGAAAGACAAAGCCCCGAAAAGCCTGCGCGAGATCGCACTCGATGCCATCGAGCAAACCAATTTCTATCCTGAAAACGGCAAAACCCGCCTGCGCGACATGATCGCAGGCCGGCCTGATTGGTGCATCTCTCGCCAGCGCAGCTGGGGTGTGCCCCTGCCGCTGTTCACGCATGTGGATTCAGGCGATTTGCATCCGAAGACGGTGGAGATGATTGATCTGGCCGCCGAGATGGTCGAAGCCGGCGGCATTGAGGCTTGGAGCAAAGCAAGCACTGCTGAGATTTTTGCGAAAGTAGGCGCTGATCACGCAGAGCAATACACCAAGAGCACCGATATTTTGGAGGTGTGGTTTGACTCCGGCACCACCCACACCACCGTGCTCAAAGGCAGCCATGGCGACAAGAATGCCGATGGCTCGTTCATCTATGCGCACAACGAAGGCGCTGAAGCGGATCTGTATTTAGAAGGCCATGATCAGCATCGCGGCTGGTTTCATTCCTCCTTGCTCACCGCCGCCGCCATGTATGGCCGCGCCCCGTATCGCGGTCTGCTCACGCATGGCTTCACCGTGGATGGCCAAGGCCGCAAGATGAGCAAGAGCATGGGCAACGTGGTCGCGCCACAAGAGGTGAGCGACAAAATGGGCGCGGAAATCATCCGCCTTTGGGCTGCCAGCACCGATTATTCAGGCGACTTGAGTATCGATGAAAAAATCCTCGCCCGCGTGGTGGATGGCTATCGCCGCATCCGCAACACGCTGCGCTTTTTGCTCGCTAACGTGAGCGATTTTGATGCTTCGACTGATGCGGTGCCGTTGGGTGAATTACTAGAAGTGGATCGCTATGCACTCTCACGCGCCGCGCAATTGCAAGATGAAATTTTGGCGCACTACAAGGTGTATGAATTTCACCCGGTCGTTGCCAAACTCCAGCTCTATTGCAGCGAAGATTTGGGCGGCTTCTATCTGGATGTGCTCAAAGACCGCCTCTACACCACTGCTGCAAACAGCTCTGCCCGCCGCAGCGCGCAAACCGCGCTTTGGCACATCACACAAGGCATGCTGCGCTGGATGGCGCCCTTCCTCAGCTTCACTGCAGAAGAAGCTTGGAAGCTGTTTGGCAAGAGCGAGACGGGCACGATCTTTACCGAAACCTATTGGCAGTTTGAAGCAGCTGACACGGCGCTGATCGCCAAATACAGCCGCATCCGCGCTATCCGCGATGAGGTCAATAAAGCAATTGAGAGCTTGCGCGCAGCAGGCACGGTGGGCAGCTCGCTGCAAGCAGAAGTCACGCTCACCGTACCGCAAGAAGACCACGTGCTGCTCAACACACTCAATGACGATCTGAAATTCATCTTCATCACATCCGCTATTGAATTAGTAGCAGGCAATGCAATCAATATAGCGGTGCGTCCCTCAAAATACACCAAATGCGAGCGCTGTTGGCATTACTGCGAAGACGTTGGCTCGCATGCCGCACACCCCAGCATCTGTGGCCGCTGCGTGAGCAATTTGGAAGGAAGCGGCGAGGTGCGTACCCATGCCTAAGTCTAAATCTACCTTTCAAGGCATGCTGCCTTGGCTGATCTTGGCGGCGATTCTGATCGTCGCCGATCAGTTCACCAAAACGCTCATCATCGGCTACTACAGTCTCGGCGACAGCACGCCGGTGACGAGTTTTTTTAACATCGTGCGCGCCCACAACAGCGGTGCGGCCTTTTCTTTTCTCGCTAGCGCGGGAGGCTGGCAGCGCTGGTTTTTCACCGGCATCGGTGCAGTGGCCACGATTTTTATTCTGTGGATGCTGCGCAGCCATCATGCACAGAAACTCTTCGCTTTCGCTCTGGCTTGTATCTTAGGCGGCGCGATTGGCAATGTGGTCGATCGCCTGCAGCACGGCTATGTGGTCGATTTTCTAGACTTTCACGCCCGTGGCTGGCACTGGCCCGCCTTCAACATCGCCGACAGCGCGATTTTCATCGGCGCAGCCTGCCTGATTTTGGATGAAATTTTGCGTGTCAAGCGGGGCAAGTGAGCCACAGCATGCTGGAATAGATTAGATAAGAGCTTTAGGCCGTTTGCCCTTATATCATTTACGTAGTTTGCTATTCATATAGTAGCAACTACAGTTTTACTATCACTGGATCAAGCCATCTTAGCCGAGGCTAATTTGCGATCCGCAGCCACCTTTTGTGCCGTCGGCCGCTCACCGATCATCTTCACATAGGCCTTGTAATCGCAGCCCATGGCGATCAGCATGTCTTCGCCAAACACCACCTTGGTGGCCATGCCCACCAGCGGTAAATTCACCCAAGCTGCGCAATCCGCCATAGTGAACTGATTCCCGCCCGCCACCATCGGCGAAAACTTCGCCAGTTTTATGAAGGCGGGAATATTCTTCTCCAGCTGCTTCTTCACGCGCACCTGAGAGCCCTCGCTTACCGTGCCGCCAAAGAAAGCTTGGCCGTACAAATCACGCACCACCAGCTCCAAGTGCAAATCAATGAACGTACACAGCTCGCGCACCTTCGCTGCGGCAAACGGATCCGCTGGCAACAGCGCTGGCAGCGGCTGCACGGCCTCGATATATTCCAAAATCGCCTGACTCTCGCAAAGCCCGCCCTGCGGCGTGCGTATGAAGGGAATTTTGCCCAAGGGCGAAGCTGCCAACACCGCAGGATCTTGACTCTTGGTCATGACGAGCTCTTCGTCAAACGCCATGCCTTTTTCCAGCAGCGCCAGCTTGACTTTGTTGTAGTAATTAGAGACGGCAAAGCCGCAGAGGGTGATAGACATGATGGCTCCTGAAAAACAGTGCGACCAGCTTAGCGCGATTCACAAATTCACGCAGTCTCAAAAAAGACAAAAGCGGCTGCACGAGCCGCTTTTGCGCAAAGCGAATCAATTACCGCGCGCGAATCAACGCAAACTGCGCCATCTCGCCGCGTCGAAACAGCACATTGATCGGCTTGCTGCGATCTGCTTTGGACAGCGCTGCATCGAATTCAGAAACCGTGCTCACCTCAGTGTTTGCCACAGCGACGATCACGTCGCCTTCACGCAAGCCAGCGCGAGCGGCTGCTTCAGTGGCAGCCGTGACGCGCACGCCGCCTTTGAGTTTGAGCTCTTTCTTTTGCGCATCGGTCAGCTCGGCCACAGCCAAGCCAACCGTTTGGCCTGCGCCTGTTGGCTTGGGTGGTTCAGCGGGAGCGCTGGCTTTTTTGACGGGCGCCACTTCGGCAGGGATCTCAGCCACGGTGACGCTCAGATCACGCGCTTGGCCACGGCGAAACACGGTCACTGTGCTTTTGCTTCCGGGTTTGGTATTGCCCACCAGGCGAGGCAGATCGGAAGATTTCTCAATCAGTTTGCCATCAAATTTGGTGATGATGTCGCCCGCCTCCACGCCGGCTTTGGCAGCAGGTGCATCGGCCTCAACCGAACGCACCAGTGCACCCGCTGGCTTGGGTAGCCCAATAGATTCCGCCACTTCTTTCGTGACTTCCCCAATCTGCACACCAATGCGCCCGCGCACCACGCGGCCACTGGCGCGCAGCTGCTCGCTCACACGCACGGCCTCGTCGATCGGGATGGCAAAGGAGATGCCTTGAAAGCCGCCGGAACGGGAATAAATTTGACTGTTGATGCCCACCACTTCGCCGCGCATATTCAGCAGCGGGCCGCCGGAGTTGCCGGGATTGATGGCTACATCGGTTTGAATGAAGGGCAAATAATCGCCCGTGTCGCGGCCTTTGGCGCTCACAATGCCGGCAGTGACGCTGTTATCTAGGCCAAAGGGCGAGCCAATCGCCATCACCCATTCGCCCACACGCAGGCGGTTCACATCGCCAATTTTCACGGCGGGCAAGCCGGTAGCTTCAATCTTGATCACGGCCACATCGGTGCGCTTGTCAGCGCCAATGATTTTCGCTTTGAGTTCGCGCTTGTCGGTCAGCGTCACGATGACTTCATCCGCGCCTTCCACAACGTGCGCGTTGGTCATGATGAAGCCGTCAGCCGACAAGATGAAGCCCGAGCCCACGCCGCGCGGCACTTCGCGCTCTTCTTCAGGTTGGCGCGGCGCATTGCGCGGCGTGTTGCCACGCGGCGCACCGGGGATACGGTCACCAAAGAAACGGCGGAAGAACTCTTGCATTTCTTCGTCCATGCCTTCTAAATTAGGCACGCCGCCACCTGCACGGCCCGACACTTTAGCCAGCGTGCGAATGTTCACCACGCTCGGGCCATTGGCCTCTGCCAAGTCTGCAAAATCTGGCAAGCCGCGCGAGGCAGATGCCGTTTGCGCCTGCGCCAGCTGTATCGGCATAAACGCTATACCGCTAAGCGCAGCCAAGCCGATCAGACTGGCCAGGGCGGTGGCGCGCAGGTTGGAGGGGAGGAGAAATGCGATGGATTTTTTCATGGGTTGGTCCGAAGAAAACGAAGAAGAAGAAGGTGTTGAATTTATTTTTTGCGCTCAAGCGCAGCAGCAAAGTCACGCAAGGTTTGCAGCGGTACTTCGCCCACCGCCGTTAAGAAATGATCTTGCATGCGGCGAAACAGGCTGTTGGTCGC
>JANMDE010000004.1:0-6806 GCA_031376105.1 Variovorax sp.
CCAAAACCCCAAAAACCCGCCGCCGCTCCATCCAAAGAGATATCTTCCGCACTCAACGATAATCAAAAAATGCAAGCCTCCACAAACACCGGCAGCCTCCAAGGCATCAAAGTCATCGACCTCTCTCGCGTGCTCGGTGGCCCTTACTGCACGCAAATTTTGGCCGACCACGGCGCAGATGTCTTAAAAATCGAGCCGCCCCAAGGCGATGAAACCCGCGGCTGGGGCCCTCCCTTTAATGACAAAGGCACAGCCAGCTATTTCCTCGGCCTCAACCGCAACAAACGCGGCATGACCATGAATTTATACGATCCTGTGCAGCGTGAAGCCCTGCTGAAATTGCTCGAAGATGCCGATGTCCTCGTCGAAAACTTCAAAACTGGCAGCATGGAAAAATGGGGCATTGGTTTTGACACTTTGCATGCCAAATTCCCGCGCCTCATCCATTGCAGAGTGAGCGGCTTCGGCGCAGGCGGCCCACTTGGTGGCCTGCCCGGCTATGACGCGGCAATCCAGGCCCTCGCCGGCCTCATGAGCATCAATGGCGAAAAAGGTGGCGAGCCACTGCGCATGGGCATTCCGATTGTGGATATCGCCACCGGCATGAGCGCCGCCATGGGCATCTTGCTGGCGCTGCATGAGCGCGGCAAAAGTGGAAAAGGACAGTTCGTTGAATCCAGCCTGTATGACAACGGACTCGCGCTGCTACACCCGCACAGTGCCAATCATTTACTCGATGGCCGCGTGCCTGGGCGCAGCGGCAATGCGCATCCGAACATCGTGCCCTACGACACGTTCGTCACCGGCACTGAACCCATCTTCCTTGCAGTGGGTAACGATCGCCAATTCGCCACCCTCGTACAAACCATCGGAGCGCCCGAACTGGCCACCGATCCACGCTTCGTCAACAACGGCCAGCGCAACGTCAACCGAGTCGTCCTCAAAGCGGCCCTAGAAGAAAAACTCGCGTTATTTGCGGGCAAACCGCTTGCCGACCAACTCATCCGAGCAGGCGTTCCTTGCGCCCCGATCCAAGACGTGAAGGCAGCTTTGAGCGACGAACACACTGTGCATCGAGACATGGTCGTCAACATCGGCGATTACAAAGGCGTGGCCTCCCCGATCAAGCTCAGCCGCACGCCCGCGAGCTATCGCATACCGCCACCTGAGCGCTGAGGCACAGCACTTACGCAAAAACACCTATCGCCCCACCCCACGTACGCCCTGAGCGACAATGATCTTTTAATCTCAATAGCAACCATCATGAGCACCTCCCTCAACAGCAAAACCGCCCTCGTCACCGGCTCCACCAGCGGCATCGGCTTAGGCATCGCCATCGAGCTGGCCAAACAAGGTGCCAACATCGTGCTCAATGGTTTCGGTGAGCCTGCTGCGATTGAGGCGGTCAAAGCGCAGGTGGGTGCTTGCGGCGTGAAGGTGCTCTATCTCGGAGCAGACATGCGCAAACCCGCGGAGATTGAGGCGCTCTTCGCCTTCGCTGCTCAAGAATGTGGTGGTATCGATATTTTGGTCAACAACGCCGGCATCCAGCATGTGAGCCCTGTCGAGAGTTTCCCCACGGAGAAGTGGGACGCGATCATTGCCATCAATTTATCAAGCGCATTCCACACCACCCGCTTGGCAATCCCCAGCATGCGCGCCAAAAACTGGGGCCGTATCATCAATATCGCATCAGCACATGGTTTGGTCGCCTCCAAAGACAAGTCCGCCTACGTGGCGGCCAAACATGGCCTGGTCGGCTTCACCAAATCCGTCGCGCTAGAAACAGCCACCACCGGCATCACCGTCAACGCCATCTGCCCCGGCTGGGTGCTCACGCCTTTGGTACAAAGCCAAATCGACGCTAGAGCCGCACGCGAAGGCATCAGCGTGGAGAAAGCCAGCACTGATCTGCTTGGCGAAAAGCAGCCTAGCTTGCAATTCACTACGCCGCAGCAACTGGGCGAACTCGCCGTCTTTCTCTGCCAAGATGCCGCAGTCAACGTGCGCGGGCAGGCTTGGGCAGTGGATGGTGGGTGGACTGCGCAATGACACGGCCAATGCAGTTGCTACTAATTGCATAGCAATTTACGAAGCATTTATAAGGGCTAGAGCCCTAAAAGACTCTAAACTGGCTCTGAAAATCAAGTATCTTTGCTGATCTTGATCGAAGGAAACTTCGATGAAAAATCTTTTGCTTTGGCAGCAATCTTGATTGCGACTTGCCGCGCTACGGCTTTGTAAATGCCAGAGATCTCGCCATCCGGATCGGTCACCAAAGTGGGCCGGCCGCTGTCTGCGTTAACGCGAATACTCATGTTGAGCGGCAGTGCGCCAAGATAGTCGATGCTCTTTTCAGCAGCATAGCGCTTGCCGCCGTCTTCGCCAAAGATGTGCTCGGTGTGGCCGCATTTTTCGCAAACGTGAACGGCCATGTTTTCGACGATGCCCAGAATCGGCACGCCCACTTTCTCAAACATTGCCACGCCTTTTTTCGCATCCAGCAAGGCAATGTCTTGCGGCGTGGTGACGATCACAGCGCCCGTCATCGGGACGCGTTGGCTCAAAGTAAGCTGAATATCGCCGGTGCCGGGCGGCATATCGACGATCAAATAATCCAAATCTTTCCAGTTGGTTTGGCGAATCAATTGCTCCAGCGCCTGAGTGGCCATCGGGCCGCGCCAGATCATGGCTTCGTCTTGATTGACGAGGAAGCCAATGCTCATCACTTGCACGCCATAGTTTTCCATCGGCTCCATGGTTTTGCCGTCTTCGCTCTCCGGGCGGCCTTCAATGCCCATCATCATGGGCTGGCTGGGGCCATAAATATCCGCATCCAAAATGCCCACGCGCGCGCCCTCGGCGGCTAGCGCGAGCGCGAGGTTCACGGTGGTCGTGCTCTTGCCCACGCCGCCTTTGCCTGAGGCCACAGCAATGATGTTTTTCACGGTCGGCATCAGCGCCACACCGCGCTGCGCGGCATGCGCTGCGATTTTCGTCGTTACGTTACACGAGACGTTGTCCACACCCGCCACGCTTTTGGCCGCAGCAATCAGCGCCTTGCGAAAAGCAGGAATCTGGCTTTTGGCGGGGTAGCCCAACTCCACGTCAAAGGCCACATCGCCCTCTGTCACACTAAGATTTTTGATGCATTTGCTAGAAACAAAATCTTTGCCGGTATTGGTGTCTATCACGCTCTTGAGCGCTTCGAGAATCTGTTCGTTGGTGGCCATAAAGTCTGCTAATCGGGTGTTCAATTGGGAAGGGAATCGTATGAGTGTACCGAAGCCCCATAAAATCAGGGATTCCCCCGATAAAAACCAGATTCTTCGCCATGACCACGCCGCGCCAACTCTTCGTCACCACCGCCCTGCCGTATGCCAATGGCAAATTCCATATCGGTCACATCATGGAATACATCCAGGCCGATATTTGGGTGCGTTTCCAACGCATGCAGGGGCATGAGGTAAATTTTGTGTGCGCCGACGATGCCCATGGCGCGCCGATCATGATTGCTGCTGAAAAGGCTGGCAAAACACCGCGCCAGTTTGTTGATGACATTGCCGCAGGCCGCAAAGAATACCTCGATGGCTTTCACATCAGCTTCGACAATTGGAGCCACACGGACAGCGAAGAAAACCACGCGCTCTGCCAATCCATTTATCAAGACCTAGACAAAGTGGGCCTGATCGGCAAGAAAAGCGTCGAGCAGTTTTTCGATCCAGAGAAAAGCATGTTTCTGCCAGATCGCTTCATCAAAGGCGAATGCCCCAAATGCGGCACCAAAGATCAGTATGGCGACAACTGCGAAAACTGCGGTGCGGTGTATGCCCCCACCGACCTGAAAAACCCCTATTCCGCACTCAGTGGCACCACGCCTGTTCTAAAAAGCAGTGATCATTATTTCTTTAATCTGTCTGACCCGCGCTGCGTGAAATACCTCGAAGAATGGACACAGGACGGCAAGCTCCAACCGGAAGTTGCTAACAAAGTCAAAGAGTGGTTTTCCGTGCGCAACAACCAAGACGGTAGCACGTCGGAGGGCTTGGCCGATTGGGATATTTCTCGCGACGCACCCTACTTCGGCATCGAAATTCCCGGCGCGCCCGGCAAGTATTTTTACGTGTGGTTTGACGCACCGATTGGCTATTTGGCATCGCTCAAAAATTTGCTCAATAAGCGCGACCAAGATTTTGATGCCTACATCGCACCAGATTCCGCTGTGGAGCAATACCACTTCATCGGCAAAGACATCGTCACCTTCCACACGCTCTTCTGGCCAGCGGTGTTGAAATTCAGCGGACGCAAAACGCCGAGCAACGTGTTCGTACATGGTTTTCTCACCGTCAACAACGGCGAAAAAATGAGTAAAAGCCGTGGCACTGGCCTGGATCCTTTGAAATACCTCGGCCTAGGCATGAACCCAGAATGGCTGCGCTATTACTTAGCCACGAAGCTATCTGCACGCAATGAAGACATCGATTTCAACGCGGAAGATTTCATGCTGCGGGTGAATAGTGATTTGATTGGCAAGTATGTGAATATCGCAAGCCGCGCGGCGAAGTTTTTACCCAATGGCGCGTTGGTCGCAAGCGCTGCAGACTCTCCACTCAATCCGCACGCGTTGGTGCAAAGTGTGCAGGCCATGTACGAAGAGCGCGAATACGGCAAAGCCTTGCGCGAGATCATGACCTTTGCAGACACGGTCAATTCACGCTTTGATGGCGCTGCGCCGTGGAAGTTGGCGAAAGCAGGCCAAGCTGATCTTGCCGCGCAGATCAGCTCCGAGGCGATTCAAATGTTTCGCGTCATGAGCGCATGCCTGAAACCTGTGATGCCGGGTGTTGTCGTGGCGGTTGAAACATTCCTGCAATGTGAGCCACTCACTTTTGAAAATGCTGCTACGTCTCTGCCAACAGGCCATCGAGTGGGCAACTACGAGCATCTCATGCAGCGCGTCACGCCAGAGCAGCTTTCAAGCCTTTTTGAGCCTCCGCCCGTTATAGAATCGGCGCAGAGCGCTACTGAAAGCATAGCATCGACTTTACCAGGTGGTGAAGCGATTGCACCGACCATCACGATTGACGACTTTGTAAAAATCGATCTGCGCATCGCAAAAATCGTCAACTGCGAAGCCGTAGAAGGCTCGACCAAATTGCTTCGCCTCACGCTCGATGTGGGCGAGGGAAAAATGCGCAATGTTTTCAGTGGTATCGCCAGCATGTACAAGCCCGAGCAATTGGTAGGCAAACTCACCGTGACGGTAGCCAATCTGGCGCCGCGCAAGATGAAGTTTGGCGTGAGTGAAGGCATGGTTCTTGCTGGCTCTCATGCAGATGAAAAAGCTCAGGCCGGCATGTACATCCTCGAACCGTTCCCTGGTGCGCTGCCAGGCATGCGTGTGCGCTAGTGGCCTGATGAGCTGATGCAATTTCGCCCTCGCCTGCTCGACACCTTGCCCGGCTACAGCCGCGCAGCCCTTGTTAAAGATATCGGCGCGGGCATCACCGTGGGCATTGTTGCGCTGCCGCTAGCCATTGCGATTGCCATTGCTTCGGGCTTGCCGCCGCAGGCGGGTTTGTGGACGGCGATTGTGGGCGGACTGCTGGTTTCGCTGCTCGGGGGCTCCAATGTACAGATTGCCGGGCCTGCCAATGCATTCATCGTGGTGGTCTACAGCATCGTGCTCACGCATGGCATGGTTGGGCTGCTGCTCGCCACCATGATGGCGGGCGCGCTCATGGTACTGATGGGTTGGCTCAAATTGGGCCGCTGGATGCGCCATGTGCCCGACGCGCTAATTGAAGGCTTCACCAGCGCGATTGCGGTGATCATCATCATCACACAACTCAAAGATGCGCTGGGTTTGCCGCTTGCCAAACCGCCTGCAGACGTGATCGGCTTGGTGGCGGCTGTGGCGGGCAAGCTTGCCCAGTTCAACCCGTGGTCACTTGCCTTGGCTTTGAGTTGCATTCTCACGCTGGTGCTCTGGCAGCGGCTGGGCAAACGGTGGCCACTGCTCTCGCGCATTCCAGGCCCCATGGTGGCGCTTCTTGCGCTCACGCTGCTAGCTTGGGGGTTGCATATACCCGCCGAGACGATTGGCAGCCGCTTTGGCGCAGCCTTCCAAGACATGGGCAGCCATTGGCCCAGCCTGAGCTTTCCTGCCATGCCTTGGAGCAGCTTGCCTGCGCTAATCGTGCCTGCATTTACGCTGGCTGCGCTTTCTGCGATTGAATCGCTGCTTTGCGCCCGCTTGGCCGACGAGCAAGCACCCAGTATGCAGAAGCATGAGCCCAATCAAGAGCTGATTGCTCAAGGCATCTCTAACATCGCCGCACCGCTCTTGGGCGGCATGCCCGTGACAGGCACGATCGCCCGCACCATGACCAATCTACGCTCTGGTGGCACCACGCCCGTGGCCGGCATCGTGCATTCGCTCAGCTTGCTATTGATCGTGCTCCTCGCAGCGCCATTGGCGGCGCATATTCCGCTGGCCGTGCTCGCAGGTATTTTGTTGTTCATCGCCTGGAACATGGGCGATTGGAAAGGCCTGTTTGCCCTGCACCGCCAAAGCCGCGAATGGGCTTGGGTGCTGGGCGTGACGTTTGTTTTGACCCTGGCGCTGAGCTTGACTTGGGGAATCGCTGGCGGGCTAGTAGTTTCTTGGGTTTTTGGCAAGCTTAAGGCTTCAATACCGAACAGCCGGACGCAAAAGACACAAAAAAGATAGAAGACATTTCAAAAATTTGAATGGCTGTTTGTTTTGATTTTTGTGTGATATGTGTTTACTTTTTTCTTTTTTG
>JANMDE010000107.1:0-1886 GCA_031376105.1 Variovorax sp.
CATCTGCAAGAAGGCAAAGACCGCTCACGCTCGGATCACGGATTTGTAAGAGCGGTGATGCGAGTGTATGGCGGGTAGGTTGATTACCGGCACTGAGCTAGGTCTTGCGAAAGGCTCGAACCAGCCTCAACTTGAGAATGGGTATTTTTTGCGTCTCTTGCGTAACCTTCGCGTCTTCTGCGTCCGGTATTTGCCTTTCTTTCTCTGGCGTTAACCCCATTACGAAGGTTGTCTACGTTTAACAAGCTCCACCTACTTCGGAGCTTGTATGAAATCTCTCTTTTTTAAAACTGCGTTCACAGTTGCCATAGCGAGTGCTTCGCTGGGCGCGAGCGCTGTTGGTCGCTTGGCAGATGTGAATGTGATTGACCGCAATACGGGGCAAACACTGACCGTCACATATCACCGTGGCGAATACTGGATCGCAGGTCAGCCGGGTGCGAAGTATGCGATTCAAATTCGCAACTCGCAGGGGAGCCGCGTCTTGGCGGTAACTTCGGTGGACGGGCTTAACGTGCTCTCGGGCGAGACGGCTGATTTTGGCCAATCGGGGTATGTGTTTGAGAGCGGGCAGCGCTATGGCATTGAGGGTTGGCGTAAAAGTGATCAAGAGGTGGCAGCGTTTGTGTTTACTGCCTCTGGCGACAGCTATGCCGAGCGCGTGGGGAAGCCGCGCGATATGGGCGTGATTGGTGTGGCGCTGTTTCGTGAGCGCCCGCCGGTAGCACTGTATTCGCCGCCGGTGGTTGCGCATCGGCATGAGAGCCCGACACCGAGCTCGGCAAATTTGTCAGACAAGTTTCTTGAAAGCGCCGCTGGATCAACGCAGGCGCCAGCATCCAAGGCGGCGCCGATCATGCCACCTGCACCAGCCGCCGCCGCACCCTCGCCTGCACCGGTTGCACAAGCAGACGCAAGCGCACGCAAAGCCGCGCCTGCGATGGAACGCGAGCGCTCCTCATCGGCCCTGCCCGATCCGATGCCGGCACCGATACCCGTGCCCCTGCCCGGCTCCAAACTCGGCACAGCCCACGGCGAACGCGAAACCTCTGTCGTTAGCCGCACACAGTTCGTTCGCAACAGCCCGCAGCCCGATGAGATTGTCCGCATTCGTTACGACAGCCATGCCAATCTCATCGCTCTAGGCATCTTACCCAACCCGCGCGTGCAACCCGCGCCCAACGCCTTCCCAGGCGCAACGGCCAGCTACGTGCCCGATCCACCCGCCTGGCGCTGAGCGCTGAGTTGCACAAGATGCCGCCTATGATCGCGCTGTGACAGCACCGCCTGAACCTACCGACCTCGCCTTGATGCAGTGTTATGCGCAAGGCGAAGTCGCGGCGTTTGAGCTGTTGTACCAACGGCATGAGACAGCGCTGTGGCGCTTCATTGTGCGCAGCTTGCGCGATGGGGCGGCGGCAGAGGATGTGATGCAAGAGACCTGGATCACCGTGACGCAGCAAGCTACGCGGTATGTAGCGAACGCTGCAAGTGGAGGCCAAACCGCGCAATTTCGCACTTGGCTTTTCACGCTGGCTCGCAGCCGCACGATTGATTTACTGCGCAAAAAAAAGCCAGAGATCAGTACCGAAGATTTTTCAGATTCACAAAACGATTGGCTATCCAAGCAAGCTGCGGATTCAGGCTTTGGCCCGGTCAGGCAAATGGAAAGTCGTGAGCAAGCCAACGCGCTCCTGCAAGCCTTGCAAGCGCTACCAGCTGATCAGCGTGAAGCTTTTCTGCTCCAAGCCGAAGGTGGCCTCAGCGTAGATGAGATCGCCGCCACTTGCCAGATCACCTTTGAAACCGCCAAGAGCCGCCTGCGCTACGCTCGCAGCAAGCTCAAAAGCACGCTTGCTGCGTGGTCTCCCCATGCCCTCGCCCAC
>JANMDE010000149.1:0-11391 GCA_031376105.1 Variovorax sp.
GTAAGGGGAGTAACCGGAGAAGGTAAAGTGAATTCCCGCCGGAGGACATGGAGCCAGACGCAAAGCCGCATCACACGGGCGGCCCCCAAGCAGCGCATAAAGACGTGGGAGTTCAACCCTTTATTGCCGCATCAATAATCAACGCTTCAACCGATAAGGCTCTTCAAAATCCCGGAAATCGTCTTCCACCAAAGCATCCGCAATCCATTCTTTCACCCCCGGTGCATTACGGATGGTTTCAACATAAGCATTGATCGATGGATGGGCAGACAGCGCATAAGTTTTGAAGCGCATGCACACGGGTGCAAAGTAGGCATCGGCAATCGTGAAACGCGAACCGAAGAGATAAGGGCCGCCGTGTTTAGCGAGCAGCTCGCTCCAGATGATTTCTATGCGCTTTACATCGGTTCGCACCGCACCTTTGTCCCTCAGCACCAGCGCGCCCACTTCGGGCAGATGCGCTTCGATATTCATCATGCAGGCGCCGCGCAGATTCGTGAATCCACTGTGCATCTCGGCCACGACGCTGCGGGCGCGGGCGCGTTGGCTTTTGTCTTGCGGCCAAAGTTGCTTTTCGGGGAAAGTTTCAAAAGCATATTCGGCAATGGCCAAGGTATCCCAGACCGTCAAATCGCCATCCACGAGCACCGGCACTTTGCCGACAGGGCTGATTTTTTCAATCGCTGCTCTGAATTCCGCGCCGACGGCGAAGCTGTCAAAACGCAATTTAATTTCTTCAAAAGCAATACCCGCATTTTTGAGCATGACCCACGGGCGCATGGACCAAGAAGAATAATTTTTGTTACCGATGTAGAGTTTCATAGGAGCTTCCTTTCAAGCCAGACTGTGACATGAGTCTGGGTGGCGATTGATGCCAAGTACTAAAAAGATTGATGCCTAAAGTAACCTAGTACAAACACCCCATATACACTGGAGGGCTTTTGGTAATAATGCCTTCAACCAGACTACACGGCTGCCATGACTCTACTCGCCATCGACGTTGGGAACACGCGCTTGAAATGGGCGCTTTACAGCCATGCCTTGCCGGAAGCGACTCTGCTGGCCAGTGGTGCAGAATTTTTGGAAAACATCGAGACCTTGGCCGAGGTGGCATGGGCGAATATCTCTGAGGAGGATACGCCCACCAAGATGATTGGCTGCATCGTCGCTGGCGATGCGCTGCGCCAGCGGGTGCAAGAGCAGATCATGGAGCGCTGGGATTTGCATCCGCAGTGGGTGCTCGCGAGTGCGCAAGAAGCGGGCCTCGTCAATGGCTATGACCATCCGCTGCGTCTAGGGGCAGACCGCTGGGTGGCGATGATCGGCGCGTGGCATCGCATGTTGGCCAGGCATGCGGCGCATCCCAAACCAATGGTGGTAGTGATGGTGGGTACGGCGGTGACAGTCGAAGCGATTGGTGTGCAACTCGCGCCAGATGGCAGCGCCCAAGGCAAATTTCTCGGCGGCTTCATCTTGCCCGGCCACGGCATCATGCTCAAAGCACTCGAATCAGGCACGGCGGGTTTGCATGTGCCCACCGGCGACGTGAAAGAATTTCCCACCAACACCAGCGACGCGCTCACCAGCGGCGGCACGTATGCGATTGCAGGCGCAGTGCGCCGCATGCGCCACCATGTGCAAAACCGCTGCGGCCAAGACCCGGTGCTTTATATGACCGGCGGTGCAGGTTGGAAGATGCATCCGTGGCTCGGGCTGGAAGATGTGGAGCTGGTGGATAACCTGATTTTTGACGGCTTGCTGGAGATTGCGCGGTTTCGTAGCTTGGTTGGCTAAGCTACAGCGCTCGCGCCATGCCAAGCCGCACAGCCCGAGTCAAGCGTTTGCGGCACTCAGCCTTTTAAACCATCCACCGCCTGAAACATCGACTGCCGCGCTTGGCTGATGATCATGCCTTTCCAATCGTCTGCGTCAATATAAAAAGCATCCAGCAACTGCTTCTTGATCTGAGCAGCCTGTGCGGCAGGTGCTTCGGGATGATTGGCCAACCAATGGTCGGCGCGCAGGGCATTCAATACATCGCTCACTGGCACGGTGCCATATTCCATGGCAATCGCGGTGTATTCGGCTTGTGGTGCTTCTTCATAGATGCTTTGCCACATCAAGCCGGTGAGAAAGGCGGAAGTCGAAGACCCGTTGTAAATGCTGGTGATGGGTGTCTCGCCGCTGGGGTTGCCTGTGTTGCCCCACCAACGGATGGCGCGCTCATAGGCTGCGGCATCGTCTTTGCAGGCGAAGATGCGCTCACCCAAACCACGTGGGCCCAGGCCGGTGTGCAGATCAATCCATGCCAGCTGTTGGCAGCACTGTGCATATTTTTTGAGTACCTGTCGCAAAGTGGTGTTGCTCCAAGTGGGCGCATTACCGCCGTAAAACAGACCATTGGCATGCGTGTATTGGCCTTTGGTGACGGCTTGTTGGTAAGCACGCAGGCCACTGACCTCGTCCGCACTTGTTGACTCTTTTACGCTGTTAGCCGACATCCAATCTGCATTGCTTGCTATGTTTTCAGGAGTGGGCGGCCATTGGCTAGGCAGCAGAAAATCATGCAAAGAGGTGTAGCCGGGGTTGGCTGTGGCAGGCGGTAAGGGTTTGGAGAAATCTTGAAAATTGCGATTCAGATCGACGTTTTCATGGGTCACGCGGCGCAAATGCGAAAAGCCATAGGGATTGAGCGCGTGAATATAGAGCACGGCCACGCCAGCCTCGCGCGCTTTCTCGCGCCACTCGGCATCATGCAGCGCAAACACCTGCACGCCCGAGCCGCAAAAGCCTTCCACGCCGTGGCAGGCGCTGGAGATCATCAGCAGGCGACGGGCATCTGGCGAGCCGTCTAGCGCCACATCCATGGCTAAAGCTTCCCCTTCTCTGCCCGGCAAAGGGTGCGCAAAGGATTCGATGGACAGACCTGCTGTCGCAGCGCCTTCTAAGAATTTCACCCGCGCTTGCGCGTAGGAAGAAGAAAAAGCAGAGGTCAGTGGGATCATGTCGCCATTGTGCCGTGTTGAGTGAGAATGCGGGTATTCCATAGGCAAAATGATGAGTCTGCTGGCGCATGCTGCGCCTTGACGTTGAGGAAATTGCTATGAACCATTTAAGCGGCTTGGATGCCACGTTTTTGCATTTGGAATCGCCAGAAATGCCCATGCATGTGGGCTCGCTGTGCGTGCTGGATTTGCCCGAAGGCTTTGCTAGCGATGATTTCTTTGAGCTTGCCAAGCAGCGTATCGCTGAGCGCATGCATTTGGCCGAGCTGTTCACGCGCAAGCTTGCGCTGATTCCTTTTGATCTGTCTAACCCCGTCTGGGTCGAAGACGAAGACATTGATATTGACTACCACGTGCGTCATGTCACGCTGCCCAAGCCGGGCACAAATCGGCTCCTTCAGCAGTATGTGGCTCGGCTGCATTCAAGCCTGCTGGATCGCAGTCGCCCGCTGTGGGAGTTTTTCATCATTGATGGATTGAAGAGTGGGCAAGTAGCGCTTTACACCAAGGCGCATCACGCCGGTATGGACGGGCAGGCTGGCATAGCGGTAGCGCAAGCCATCTTTGATTTGGAGGCCACGGGTCGGGTTGTGAAGCCGCCGCGCCCGAAAGTGCGTAGCCACCGTTATCAGCTCGGCATGGCAGAGCTGGGCGGTGCGGCTTTGCGCAACACAGCATTGCAAGTGGTCAAGCTGGTGCAGACCGCGCCCACCTTGCTGCGCGCTCTGCGCGACACCGTGGCCACGCCCAATGAAAACACAGGCAAACGCGAATGGGGCTTGCCGCAAAACTTAAAGCTCTTTGGCCCGCGTACGATGCTCAACACCAGCATCACCAACCAGCGCACCTTTGCTGGTCGCACCATCTCTTTGGCTGAGACCAAATTCATCGGCAAAACCTTGGGCGGCACGCTCAATGATGTGGTGATGACAACAACAGCCGGCGCTTTGCGCCGCTATCTCAAAGAACACAACAACCTGCCTGATAAAACCCTGCTCGTGGCGATTCCCGTGAGTCTGCGCGAGGCGGGTGATACCTCGGCCAACAACCAGGTGAGTTTCGTCACCTCGGTGATGGGCACCGATATCGCCGATTCCGTGAAGCGTTTGGCTGTGATCCATGAAGCTTCAGAGGCCAACAAACGCATGATGAGCCGCATGAAAACGGCGATCCCTACAGATTTTCCGCTGTTTGGTGCGCCTTGGTTGATGTCAGGTGTGGCCGCTGCGGTGTCTCGCTCTGGCCTCATCAGCGCTTTGCCGCCGATCAGCAATTTGATCATCTCCAATGTGCCCGGCAGCCCGGTGCCTTTGTATTTTGCAGGCGCGAAGCTGGCAAGTTTTTATCCCGTCTCGATCGTGGTTCACAGCATGGCGCTGAACGTGACGGTGCAAAGTTATGCAGGCCGCCTCGATTACGGCCTGATCGCTTGCCGCCGTGCGATGCCAGATGTGGCGGATTTGGGCGACTATTTGCTTGCTGAGCATCAGGTGCTGCTTGCGAAGGCGCAAGAAGCTGCAGCGAAGACATTGGATGCTGAGCCAGCGGCAGCGCCTGCCAAGGTGGAGCCAAAGTTGAAGCTGGTGGAGGCCAAGCCTGCGGTTGCGGCTAGGTCGCGTGTTAAGGCGAAGCTGGCTCCTGCTAAACGTGCTCGGGCTTGATGCTGTGACGTGCTGAGGGATTGGGCGTTCTCGCGACAGGCTACGCGCTGTGCTCATGCGCCCCGAACTACGGCCCGCTTCGCGGTAAGCATCTGCAGTGCTCAAAGTTTGATCTTGTGTGGCTGGCTTCTTGTGGAGCCGATCACCAAATTTTTCCGCGCCTCTAACCCGTCGTCCTGACTGGGGCGCATGAGCACAGCGCATATCCTGCCGCCAGAGCAGAGATGGCAACACTCTCTTCATGGAGTCATTGCCGTTTGGGGCGAGCTTGTCGGGCCTAGACCCGCCCTTCGATAAGCTCAGTGGGAACGGATTTAAGCGACCCGCATTGGAAGCCGTAGAACGAAATTACCAGATCACCAAAAGCACGCTGCGCCAGTGCCGTGGCCATGCAGCACAGTCAGAGCCCCGGGCTGGAAGCACGGAAGAATTTGGTGATCCAACTCATAAAACGCCAACAGTGCAACTTCAAATTCTGAGTACTGCACATGCTCACCGCGAAGCGGGCCGGAGCTCGTGCAGCATGGCCACGGCACTGGCGCAGCGTGCGCTCTAAACCGTAGCCAGAGAAATTAAGCCAGCCACTTCTCCGCCAACCGAACCCAATACGTCGCCCCCAGCGGAATCAAATCGTCGTTGAAGTCATAGCTCGGGTTGTGCAGCATGCAAGGGCCGCCGCCGTGGCCCATTTCGCGGTGTGCGCCGTCGCCATTGGCAATGAAGCAATAGGCACCCGGTTTGGCTTGCAGCATGTAGGCAAAGTCTTCTGCGCCCATGGTGGGTTCTTGCGTAGTCACGTTGCTTGTGCCCACGATCTCGGCCATCACGCCTGCGCAAAACAGCGCCTCTTTTTCGCTGTTGATCGTAGGCGGGTAGTTGCGAGCAAACTCAAAATCCACCGTGCCACCAAATGCTGCTGCGAGGCCTTCGGAAATTTCTTTCATGCGCTTTTCCACCAAATCAATCAGCTCGGTGGTGAACGTGCGCACCGTGCCCTCTAGCTTGCATGAATCGGGGATCACATTGGTAGCCTCACCCGCATGAATCATCGTCACGCTGATCACGCCAGCTTCCACCGGTTTTTTGTTGCGGCTGATGATGCTTTGAAACGCTTGCACCGCCTGCGTGGCGATGATGATTGGATCAACCGAATTGTGCGGCAGCGCGGCATGGCCGCCTTTGCCGTGAAACACGATCTTGAATTCATTGCTGGAGGCCATCACCGGCCCCGGGCTCACAGCGAATTGCCCCACCTGCGGGCCAGGCCAGTTATGCATACCAAACACCGCCTCTACGGGGAATTTCTCAAACAAGCCTTCTTTGATCATCTCGCGCGCACCGCCGCCGCCTTCTTCTGCGGGCTGGAAGATCAAATACACCGTGCCATCGAAATTTCTATTTTTCGAAAAATGTTGTGCAGCGGCCAAGAGCATCGCGGTGTGGCCATCGTGTCCGCAAGCGTGCATCTTGCCTGCATGCTTACTGGTGTGCGCGAAGGTGTTGAACTCCTGCATCGGGAGTGCGTCCATATCAGCGCGCAGACCAATGCCTCGGCCATTCTTGCCACCATCGCGCCCGGCAATGATGCCCACCACGCCTGTTGTGCCCAGCCCACGGTGGATCGGAATGCCCCATTGCTCAAGCTTTTGCGCCACCACATCGGCGGTGCGCACTTCTTGGAAACACAGCTCAGGATGCGCATGAATATCGCGGCGCACGGCCGCAATCGAGGCAGCTTGGGTGAGGATGGAGTCAATAACTTTCATGGGGAAGGCTTTCTGTTCAGACCCACAGTCTAAATCTTTTGCGCTGAGAGAGAATCAGGGGATGCACCCAACCCTGTCGCCAACTCGCCTTTCCCCCGCCAGCCTGGCGCTGGCACAGCAGCTCATCCACATCAACACGGTCAGCCGCAACAGCAATTTGCCGTTGATTGAGCTGGCGGCAGATCATTTGCGCTCGCTGGGCGTGGAAGTTCGTTTGACTTTCAATACCGAGAAAACCAAAGCGAATTTGTTTGCCACGGTAGGCGCTGGCAAACCAGCGGGGCTGATTCTGAGCGGCCACACCGATACCGTGCCTTGGGATGGGCAGGATTGGACGCTGGATCCACTCGGGGCGGCGATCAAAGAGGCCAAGCGCGAAGACGGCAGCACAGAATCAAGGCTCTATGGCCGGGGCAGCGCTGATATGAAGGGTTTTATCGCCTGCGCCCTCATGCAAGCCAAGCTGTATTTGGAAAGCGATTTGCCCTACGCGATTCACTATGCGCTTTCATACGACGAAGAAGTTGGCTGCTTCGGCGTGAAAGAGCTGATCGCCGATATGAAAGATGCTGGCATCGCGCCGTTGGCCTGCATCGTGGGCGAGCCCACCAGCATGGTACCGGCGATTGCGCACAAAGGCGTGTATCGCTGGCGCTGCTGCGTGCGCGGCAAAGAAGCGCATTCTTCGCTCACGCCGCATTCAGTCAACGCGATTGAAGAAGCCGCGAAAGTGGTGAGTTTCATTCGCGGCATGGCCGACGATTGGCGCTTGAATGAGCCTCGTTACGAAGGCTTCGATGTGCCATTTTCTACCGCGAGCGTGGGGCAATTCCAAGGCGGCATCGCAGACAACGTGGTGCCGCGCGATGCGTGGTTTCACTACGAATTTCGTGATTTGCCGACTGCGGACGCATCGCTCATGCAAAAACAGGTGGTAGCCCTTGCAGAATCTGCACAGTTTGCTATGAAAAAAGTAGCGCCTGAGGCAGGCTTTCGGTTTGAAGAAATCTGCGCCGTGCCCAGCTTCTTGGGCTCTGAAGCGCATGCGGTGACTCAGTTGGCCAAGCGGCTGAGCGGCGAAGGCAAGAGCACGCTCGTGGCTTTTGGCACCGAGGCCGGTTTGTTCAAGCAAGCGGGCATTGACACCGTGGTCTGCGGGCCAGGCTCGATCAATCAGGCGCACCAGCCAGATGAATATGTGAGCCTAGAGCAGCTCGCGCGTTGCGAGGCGTTTTTGCAAGGCCTCGCAAGTCACTCGCTCAGCGCCTGACGCGACCGTCTTCGCTGAGGACGGTCAGATCCACGTAGCGAGAGCCAGTATGAAGATTGGGCCCAAAATTCACGGCGAAGCCGCCCATCTGATGGTTTTGCATGCTTTCAATCGCATTGATGAACGCCTCGCGGGAGGCGCCTTTGCCAGCGCGGCGTAAGCCTTCCACAAACACCTTCGCTGCCACGTAGCCTTCCATACTGGAATAGTTGGCGGTCAGCTCTTTGGAGACCGCAGAAGCATTTTTGAGCGCTTCTAAATATTCCCCGGCAATGGCGCTGGCAGCGGAGTAGGGGTAAGGCATCACTTGGCTGATCACCACGCCACGCGCCTCTTTGCCCAGCTCAGTCATCAAGGCTTGCGTGCCCACAAAAGACACGTTGTAAAACGTGCCGCCAAAGCCAGCTTTGCGCGCCTCGCGAATGAAGGCGGCGCAGGATTTATAGGCACTGATCTGCACGATTGATTCGGGCTGCTTGGCCAAAATATCGTCGACAGCTTTTTTCACATCCACCGAGTTGCGCTCCACGGTGCCCAGCGAGGTCATGGGCAGGTTCAAAGCTTTCAGTGCACGATCCACACCTTCCAGGCCGGCTTTGCCATACGCATCGTTTTGGTAAAACACCGAAAATTTCTTGATGCCCACGGCCGAGGCTTGTCTGACGATAGCGGCGGTTTCGTCAAAGTAGCTGGCACGCACGTGGATGGCGTAGCGATTGAAGGGCTCGCGCAGCACCTGAGCACCCGTGAAAGGGGCGAAGAAGGGCGTTTTAGCTTCGCTGGCCAAAGGCAAAGCTGCCACGCTGGTGGGCGTGCCGATGTAGCCAAACAAAGCAAACACCTGCTCAGAGAGGAATTTTTTGGTATTCGCTGCCGTTTTCTCGGGCTCATAACCATCGTCAATGGTTTGCAAGTCAATCGTGCGGCCCAGGATACCGCCTTTGGCATTGATTTGGCTAAAGTACAGCTTGGCCCCGTCGCGGAACTGGATGCCCAATTGTGCTGCTGGCCCGGTCAACGGGGCTGATTGCCCAAGCACGATCACGGAATCTGCTTGCGCAAACGCGGGAAAAGCTATGCTGCTGGTGGCCCAAGCCAGCGTGGTGGTGAGGGCGTGGCGACGTGTCGTCATGATGATCCTAGTGCGATGCGCCAGCTATGAGCAGCGGGCGATGAAGAATCATTATCACAAAAGGGAATGTCAAGTCAAACCAAGGCATGTCAATTCTGACAATACCTCAAAGTGACAAATTGTTATTCGCGAACCTTGCCCAAAGAGTCGATCAGACTCAGCTCGACAAGCTTGGAGCCCGTGCGACCACCGTCAAAACTCACGCGGAAGCCGCCCATATCCCACTCGTTCAAGCCTTCAATGGCCTTGCGAAGCTTGGTGGGCGTAGGCTCTTTGCCAGCTTTGCGGATGGCCTCAGCCAGCGCTCGCGCGGCAATATAGCCCTCCAACATATAGACATTGGGCTTGCCCAGCTTGGCATTTTGCGCATCTTGAATCAGCTCGCGCACGACCACGCTTTTGGCATTGTCAGAGCGCGGCGTGACGCGCACCAACACCACGCCCGCGCCTGCGCTGCCCAGTTGCTCGGCCAGCAAGCTCTCGCCCGTATTGGAAAAGCCATAAATCGGTCCACGAAAGCCCTTGGTGCGCGCGTCGCGCACGGCTTTGGCGGCTTCCTGCGGCGTACCGATCACCAGCAGGGATTGCGGGCGCGCGGCCAAGAGCTTGTCGATCGTGTCCAGCGGGCCTTCGCCCACGGTATCTGCACCGAGCGCCTGCATGGTGCGTTTTGCGGCATCGAGCGCGCTCAAAGATTCTGTATCGCGCCCGTGGGCAATCGCTAGCTTGCGCGCGCCCAGGGTTTGGCTGTGGCGCACGATGGCCAGCGCTTCTTCACTGTAGCCGGGGCGTATGGAATACAGGTTGGGGAAATTAGCGCCTTGCAACTCATCGGCCGCGGCCATCGGTGCAAATAAAAGCGTGTCGCTCTCTTTTGCGGCTTCATACGCTGCCGTCGTTTGCGCTGAGCCGTAGCTGCCAAACAGCGCGATCACGCCGCCTTGCACCAGTTTTTGCGCGTTGGCGCGGGTTGCTGCTGGGTTGCCGCCATCGTCGAGCACGATCAAATTGATGCTGCGGCCATTGATGCCGCCAGCTGCGTTGACGCGATCAAAATACAGTTTCGCACCTTGGTGGAATGGCAGCGCGAGGGCAGCAGCGGCACCAGTGAGGGCGGTGGGTTGACCGATGGCGATCGTGCTTTTGCTCACGCCATCAGCCGCTTGCAAAGGCGTGGCCAGCCATGTGCTCCCAAGCAAGGCGATAAACAGGCAGAGACGGCGTATTGAATTGTTCATGGCAGAGCTCTTGTTCGTTATGGCAGCGCGTATCATGACGCAAAACAAGCTCTTTTTTACCCCCTGTTTTCCCCTGACCAGTTATGAAGACTTCTGTTGTACAGATGCAGCCACAAGCGCAAAAACAAGTACGTGGTGCTTGCCCCCATGATTGTCCTGACACTTGTGCGTTTCTCACTGAGGTAAAAGATGGCGTGGCTCTGAAGGTGCGCGGCAATCCCGCGCATGCCCACACGCATGGCACGCTTTGTGCCAAAGTCAATAAATACACCGAGCGCACCTACCATCCCGAGCGGCTGCTCAGCCCGATGAAGCGAGTAGGCGAGAAAGGTGCGGGGCAGTTTGCGCCAGTGTCTTGGGAGGCTGCGTTGAGCGATATTGCAGCGCGTTTGACGGCGATAGCTGCCCGCGACCCGCAAGCGATCTTGCCTTACAGCTATGCGGGTACGATGGGTTTGGTGCAGAGCGAAGGCATGGCGGCCCGGTTTTTCAATAAGCTCGGCGCATCGCAACTGGACCGCACGATTTGCTCCGCTGCGGGCACAGAAGCTTTGGTGCACACGCTGGGTGGCAAGGTGGGCATGAAGGTGGAGTTTTTTGCCGAAAGCAAACTCATCGTGATTTGGGGCAGCAACTCCATCACCAGTAATTTGCATTTTTGGCGCTATGTGCAAGAGGCCAAACGGCTCGGCGCGAAGATTTGGTGCATTGATCCACGCCGCACCGAGACGGCAGAAAAATGCCACGAACATATTCAGCTCCTGCCTGGCACAGATGCCGCTTTGGCTTTGAGCATCATGCATGAGCTGATTCAAAATGATTGGCTCGATCATGATTACATCGCGCAGCATACTTCTGGCTGGGATGCTTTGCGTGAGCGGGCTTGCACTTGGAATCCAGCGCGTGCTGCGCAGATCTGTGGCGTGCCAGCAGCCCAAATCATGGCATTGGCGAAAGAATATGGCGAAGCTGCCAAGCGCGGCGAGCCGGTGGCGATTCGCTTGAACTACGGCATGCAGCGCGTGCGCGGCGGCGGCAATGCGGCGCGGGCTATTGTGTGCCTGCCAGCGCTGGTGGGCGCATGGCGGCATCGTGCGGGCGGTGTGTTGCTCTCTAGCTCGGGCATGTTTCCGGTGAATCGCGCGGCCTTGTTTCGGCCAGATTTATTGGCGGGCAAAACACCGCGCACACTCAACATGAGCACGATTGGCGATGATCTGTTGCGTGGCTCCTCGCCAGAATTCGGCTCAAAAATCGAAGCTGTGATTGTCTACAACAGCAATCCGGTGGCTGTCGCGCCTGAGAGCGGTAGAGTGGTG